>NZ_JAGXJL010000150.1:0-1670 GCF_019091475.1 Streptomyces sp. GbtcB6
GATGAGCTGAATCCGGTGCGGTCGGCGGCGCGTAATCCGCTGTTCCAGGTCATGCTGGCGCTCCAGAACGTGCCGGAACCGCGCTGGGAGCTGGAAGGTCTGACAGTCGAGCAGGCCCCGCCGGCGGAGGATCTTGCGGCTCGGTTCGATCTCTCCCTATCGCTGAGCGAACGTCACTCTGATGACGGCTCTGCGGATGGCCTGCGTGGCGGCATCCTGTTCGCTGCGGACCTGTTTGACGAGGGGACGGTTCGGCGGCTGGCGGACCGGTTGGTGCGGGTGCTGGAGCATGTGGCGGCCGACCCGGAGCTGCGGCTGGGCGCCGTCGAGGTCTTGGACGAGGCTGAGCGGACCGCGGTCGTGGCCGAGTGGAACGCGACGGACCAGGACGTGGATGCGTCGACGGTGGTGGAGCGGTTCCGTGAGTGGGCGGTGCTCACGCCGACGGCGGTGGCGCTTCGCTCGGGCGACCGCTCGTTGACCTATGCGGAGGTGGATGCGCGTTCGGATGCGATCGCGCGTGGGTTGGTGGGGCGTGGTGTGGGTCGGGAGTCGCGGGTGGGGCTGTGTCTGCCGCGTGGGGTCGAGATGGTGGTGGCGATCCTGGCGGTGTGGAAGGCGGGTGGTGCGTACGTACCGCTGGACCCGGAGTATCCGTCCGAGCGGCTGGCGTACATGGTCGCCGACAGCGGCGCCGAGACGGTGCTGGTCTCGGACGAGACCGTCGGCCGCCTGCCGGAGGACGTCTTCACTGTCCGTCTCGATGAACTGGACGGCCAGACGGGCGACTTGCCGGACGTTGGCGCCGGGCAGCTGGCCTATGTGATCTACACGTCGGGTTCGACGGGGCGTCCGAAGGGTGTCGCCGTGGCCCACGTGTCCGTGGCGAACCTGGCCACCGCCATGCGCCCTGTCCTGGGTGCGGCACCGGGTGTGACGGCCTTGCAGTTCGCGTCGTTCAGCTTCGACGCATCTGTCTTGGACGTGGCGGTGACGCTGGCTGCGGGTGGCACGTTGGCGATCGCGTCGGCGGACGAGCGGCTGGATCCCTCAGCGCTGGCCGGAATGCTGGAAGCTTCCGGTGTCGAGGTCGCCAGTGTGGTGCCGTCGTTGCTGGGGGTGCTGGAGCCGGGGGACGTTTCCGGGATCGGGAACTGGGTGCTGGGTGCGGAGCGGCTGGAGGCCGGTCTGGCGGCGAAGTGGCGTGCGGGTGCCCGGGTGTGGAACACCTACGGCCCCACCGAGGACACGGTCATCACCACTGCGGTTCTCTTGGAGGAGGGCATTACGGGTGAGGATGTTGCGCCGGCGATCGGTCGCCCGCTTCCCAACGTCCGTACCTACGTGCTGGATGCCTATCTGCGGCCGGTCCCCGCAGGTGTCACAGGTGAGCTGTATGTCGCGGGGGATGGTCTGGCGCGCGGGTATGTCAACCGGCCGGACCTGACGGCGGAGCGGTTTGTGGCGTGCCCGTTCGGTGAGGGTGGGCGGATGTACCGCACCGGCGACCTGGCTCGATGGCTGCCCGACGGCAGCGGTCAACTGGCGTTTGTGGGGCGTGCGGATGAGCAGGTGAAGATCCGTGGGTTCCGTGTCGAGCTGGGTGAGGTCGAGGCTGTCCTTGCTGCTCATTCGGGGGTTGAGCAGGCGGTGGCGTTGGTGCGGGAGGG
>NZ_JAGXJL010000151.1:0-1489 GCF_019091475.1 Streptomyces sp. GbtcB6
AGCCGGCGCAGCAGGTCCCGTCCGGTCTCGTGCCGCAGGGTCAGCGTGACGCTGTTCTTGTTGCGGCCCACGCTCTTCCACACCAGACCCTCGCCGTCCTTCTGCGCGCCCCACTGCCGCAGCGGGTCACCGCCGTCGGGCTGCTCGAGCCTGCTCACGTCCGCGCCGTGCTCGCCGAGCCAGGTGGCGATCAGCGGTCCGGCAGCGAGGGTGGCGGCATCGAGGACACGGAGTCCGGCCAGTGGTCCGTCGCTCATGGTTGCGTTCCCTGCCTTTCCTGTCGGTCGTCGTCTCGTGCTGCTCCGGGCGAGTTCCGCGCGCGCTGCCACGCGAGGCAGCCTGGGCACGCAGGCGGTGGGCTTGCCTCGGTCGGACGTCCGGGCCTGTGTCCGGCGTACGGGACACCGTGGCGGGCGGGGAGCGCCCGGCTTCCCCGCCGGGCCGGCCGCACCAGCGGTGTCACGCCGCCCACTCGACGACAGCCCACGCTAACCGGCACCGGGCACCAGCCCCGGAATCGATCCCGCTCAGCGGACACAGCACATGACTCCCGCCGCGGCACTTCCTAGGTTGCTCGCAGGGGTTTCCCGGCATCCCGGCCGCGACGGGCGGCGCCGCCACTCCGCCCTCGGGCGTACGACACACGAGAGGAGCGAACCATGCACACCGACTCGGCGTCGATCGCCCGGCTCGCGGCGCAGCAGGAGATCACGGAGGTGCTGTATTGGTACTGCCGTGGTCTCGACCGCATGGACCGTGCACTCGCGGACACCGTCTGGCATCCCGACGGCACGGCCGACTACGGCCCCGACTACAGGGGGCCCGCCGCCGGCTTCCTCGACTTCGTGTGGCCCTACCACGCCCAGCTCGCCGGTCATTCGCACCTGGTCTCCAACGCGCTCATCGAAGTCGACGACGCGGCGGGAACAGCGGCCAGCGAGACCTATGTGTCGGTGTGGCTGCGCACGCGCCCGGCCGACGGTCTCGTCACGGACCTGTTCCATCGCGGCCGGTACGTCGACCGCTGGTCGCGCCGGGCGGGCGTCTGGGCCATCGACCACCGCGCCTACGTCGGTGACCTCTACCGCGAGGTGACGCTCCCCGCCGAGGCCACCGCGCCGCCCTCGGGGCGCCGGAACGACACCGACCCCTCCTACGCGGTGTTCCGCTGACCTGACGGAGCGCAGCGCCTGGGCTTGCCCCGCGGGAACCGATACGCGTGCCGCGGCCGGCGTCCTCCGCCACGCCCGCGTCCTCTCCGCCTTGCTCTGGTTCCCTCGCCCCCCGGCTCACGAAAGGCCCCGATGTCCACGTCACGCAATGACCGGATGACCCTTGTCGCGTTTCTCCAGGCGTCCAACGTGTCGGTGTACTTCGGCTCGTGGCGCTATCCCAGTGCGGCGGCGGACTACCTGGACGTGCGCTACTACCAGCGGATCGCTCGCGTGCTGGAAGAAGGCATGTGCGACCTGATGTTCTTCGACGACCG
>NZ_JAGXJL010000152.1:0-1486 GCF_019091475.1 Streptomyces sp. GbtcB6
TCAGACCGCGTTTGAGATCTGCCGTGCCGTGGGGCTGGCGGGGTCGTTGAGCTTGGTGTGGGTGGTCTTGGGGGTGGCTATCCGTCGGATCTGACGGATGAGCAGTGGGTGCTGGTGGAGCCGTTGCTGCCGCCGGCGCGGGTGGGTCCCAAGGGTGGGCGTCGGGAGAAGCACCCGCGGCGGCGGATCGTGGACGCGATTTTCTACGTGGTGCGGACCGGGTGTTCCTGGCGGCAGTTGCCGAAGGACTTCCCGCCCTGGCCAACGGTGTACTGGTACTTCACCTGGTGGCATGACGACGGCACCGTCGAGCGTGTCCACGATGCCCTGCGTGCTCGGGTCCGGCGGGCCGACGGGCGTAATACCGAGCCGAGCGCGGGGCTGATCGACTCCCAGTCCATCCGCACAGCGGACACCGTCCCGGTCGCCACCAGGGGCTTCGACGCGGGCAAGAAGGTCAAGGGCCGCAAGCGATTCATCATCACAGACACCCTCGGCCTGCTCTTGGCGGTCCACGTCGTCGCCGCGAACATCCAGGACCGCGACGGCGCCCGACGCCCGCTGCTGTGGACCCGCCTCGACCACCCGAGCGTGCGGAAGATCTGGGCCGACCAAGGCTTCGCCGGCCGCCTGGTCGACTGGACCACCCAGGTCCTCAGCCGCGAACTAGAGATCGTGCGTAAAGACCCCGGTCAGCGCGGCTTCCAGGTCCAGCCCAAGCGGTGGGCGGTGGAGCGCACGCTGTCGTGGATCACCGCCCACCGACGCCTGGCCCGGGACTACGAGACCAGCCCGGCCCACTCCGAAACCATGATCCGCTGGGCAATGATCGGCATCATGGTCCGCCGACTCACCCGAGGCCGCTCGGCAACCCGACCAGGTCCTCGACCGCTCTCACGCGCCGCCGGCTGACACAGCGCACGTCCCCTCACGTGTCGTACAAGCCGTCCCACGGCGCGCTGAACCCGAGCCGGTTCGGGTAGAACTCGGCCCAGTCGTCCTGCTCCTCTCCCTCGGGATATTCCCCGTGGCACTCGCTGACCAGGCCGAACAGCGCGCCGTCGACCTCCACGGCGAACGGGGCGATCGCGATGTCTGTGAAGTACCGCCCGGGCAGCGCGTCCAGCCACTCGTGCAGGAGCCGCTGCGCGGCTTCCACCATCGGCGCCTTCGCTGGCCCGTCGGCGACCGTTCCGGCTGCGCGGATCCGGGAGTCCAGGTGCCGACCCGCGGCGTCGAACTCGTGCAACACGGAGTACCACCGCCGCAGTACCCGGCCATCGACGTCCCGGCCTGCGAAAACACCGCTGACGTGGGCAAAGAACTGGCCTCCGTCCCACTGGCCGATAGTGGACGTTCGGTAGTTCGGCTCATGCCGAATGGGAACCAGGTCAGGCACAGTCATGGCCGCACCCTACGTGCCGGCCACGACAGAACGGATGCTTGTCTAGCCTGGTTCGCTGCAGATCTCAAACGCGGTCTCAGA
>NZ_JAGXJL010000153.1:0-1479 GCF_019091475.1 Streptomyces sp. GbtcB6
CCCCTGTTCCAGGCCATGTTCGTCCTTCAGAACGCCACCGACCAGCCCTGGACACTCCACGACCTCACCGTCCAACGTCAACGGGCGGCGACCACCACCGCTCGCTTCGATGTGAGCATGTCGGTCTTCGAAACCGAGTCCGGCCTGGATGTCACGCTCGTCTACGACACGGACCTCTTCCTGCCAGGCACCGCGCACCGCATGGCCCGGCACTACCACAACCTTCTGGCTCACATCGTCGACCAGCCAGAGACTACCGTCCACGCGTTGCCGTTGATGGACGCCGACGAGTTGCGCCAGGTCCTGCGATCGTGGAACGACACAGAGCGGTCTGTGCCAAGTGAGCTTGTTCATCGCATGGTCGAGCGTCAGGCAGTCGCTCAGCCCCTGAACACAGCCGTCGTATCACGGGAAGACAGCCTCACCTACCAGGACCTCAACACCCGGGCTAACCAACTCGCCCATCGCCTGCGAACACTCGGTGTCGGCCCTGATACCCCCGTCGCCATAGCCCTCGACCGCGGCACCCTACTCCCCACCGCCATGCTCGCCGTCCTCAAAGCCGGCGGCGGCTATGTTCCCCTCGACCCCGACTATCCCGCCGCACGACTCACCCAGCTCCTCAACGACACCCAAACCCCGCTTCTCCTCACCCGCCACAACCTCCTTCCGGACCTCCAGACCACACATCCCGTCCGGACCCTCAACCTCGACACCGACTGGCCCACCATCGCCACCCACCCCACCACCAATCCCCTCCCCACCGCTCAGCCCCACCACCTCGCCTATCTCATCTACACCTCCGGATCCACCGGCAGCCCCAAAGGCGTCGCCGTCGAACACCACTCCCTCACCAACTACCTCACTTGGGCAATGCACCATTTCGGCAGTCTCGACGGTGCCTCTCTGCAACATACGTCGGCTGCCTTCGACTTCGCCGTTCCCGCCCTTCTCGGACCGCTGTGTGCCGGTGGCCGCGTCCTCATCACCGAGATGACCGACACCGCTGCCAATCGCACGATGCTGGCGGCTGCTCGACCAACCTTCGGGAAGGTCACTCCCGGGCACATCGCATTGCTCGACTCGTTCCCACCGGAGTTCTCGCCAGGTGCGCAGGGGCATCTCGTTACTGCTGGTGAGTCCTTGCTGGGCGAGCATGTGGCGACGTGGCGCCAGGACCACCCGGAGGTAACCGTGGTGAACTCCTACGGCCCCACCGAGACGACCGTCGCGTGCACTGTGTACACGATCCTCCCGAACGCGGAGCTGCCCGGAGGGCCGGTGCCCATTGGGAAGCCGGTCTGGAACACCCAGATCTACCTTCTAGACCGCTTCGGGAGCCCAGTTCCCATCGGGGTAACCGGCGAGATCCATGTGGCAGGCGAAGGCGTAGCGCGTGGGTACTGGAGGCGCCCGGAGCTGACGCAGGAGCGCTTCCTGGCGTGTCCCTTCGGCAAGCCGGGCGAGCGGATGTACCGC
>NZ_JAGXJL010000154.1:0-1432 GCF_019091475.1 Streptomyces sp. GbtcB6
TAGGCCGTGTTTGAGATGTCGATCAGCACAGGCCTTGATCGACATTTCGGGTACCGCATAGCGTCAGGACGGTGGAAAAAACGCACCGGCCCGCCGCCAGGGTCATCTGCCTGGACACTGCCCACCGCCTACTTCTTCTGCACTGGCGGGATCCGTTCGACGGGACATGGCTCTGGGAGCCGCCCGGTGGCGGCATCGAGCCTGGCGAGACGCCGCTGGTGACGGCACGACGTGAGCTGGTCGAGGAAACCGGACTCGACCCGGCTGCCGTCCTTGACCGGTCGGTGCTCGTCGACCGTGATGTGCAGTGGAACGGCAAGCGGCACATCGGGACGGAGCATTTCTTCGTCGCTCAATTTGCCGGCGAGCAACCATCCCTGGTGCGTACCGGCCTGCTCCCCGACGAGCAGGCCAACCTGGACACGCACGCCTGGATTCCATGGTCGGATCTGGGCTCACTGCCGGACCCGGTTGAGCCGCCGCAGTTGCTGACTGTGCTCAGCACTCTGGTGCCAGACGGTCCGTGGTGTGATCAGGATTCTGCATGAGGTGAGGTCACAACGATTGCCGTATGAGGGTGAGCTGGACGGTGGCTTCGTAGCGGACGGCGAGTTTGTCGTAGCGCGTCGCAACGCCGCGGGCCTGTTTCATCAAGCCGATCCGATTCTCGACCTTGTGCCTGCGCTTGTACACCTCGCGGTCGAAGCCGGGCGGGCGCCCGCCCGCCGAGCCCCGGCGGCGTCGGTGTCCGGCCTGGTCCCGCTTCTCCGGAATGGTGTGTGGTACGTGCCGCCGGCGCAGGTACTCGCGAATCTCGCGGGATGAGTACGCCCGATCGGCGAGGACATGAACGGGCCGGGTCCGCGGGCGACCCCCGCCGGTCCGGGGTATACGGATGCGATTCATCACCTCGGTGAACAGCGGGGCGTCACCTCGCTGCCCTGCGGTGATGGCCGTGGCCAGGACGTGGAAGGTGGAGTCGACGGCGAGGTGGATCTTCGTGGTCAGGCCGCCGCGCGAGCGGCCGATGGCGTGGTCGTCCGGCTCGGCCGCCAGGCCGTCCGGACGCGACCGGCCCGGATCGTGGTCCCCCTTTTCCGGGCCCCGGCGGCGTGCTGGTGGGCCCGGCAGATCGTGGAGTCGACGGACACCTCCCACTCGATATGCCCGGCACCATCCGCTTTGACCTGCAGCTTCTTCAAGATGCGAGTCCAGGTCCCGTCGATCTGCCAGCGACGGAAGACCGAGTATGCCGTCTCCCACGGGCCGTATCGCTCCGGCACATCCCGCCAGGGCGAACCGGTCCTGGCTCGCCACCAGATCCCGTCGAAGACCTGCCGCCGGCCCCGGGGCTTACGCCCCATCACCGGCAACTCAGGCAACACCGCCTCCAGGCACACCCATTGCTTGTCTGTCAGATCACCGCGAGCCA
>NZ_JAGXJL010000155.1:0-1357 GCF_019091475.1 Streptomyces sp. GbtcB6
CGTCTGCGCAGTGGGTGCAGCCGCGCACGATCGAGGCATGATGGCGGATTTCGTCACGGGACCGTGGACGGCCGAGCTGGAGGAGCTGTTCCTGCGGGTGGGCGGCCGGTTCGGCCGCGTTGAGGTGCGGCGCCGGATGCGGGATTACGTGCGGGGCCTGCTGGGACCGGTCGGACGCAAGAACAGTTGGCAACTGGCCGAGTACGCCGGTCACACCGGCCCGTACGGGTTGCAGCACCTGCTGTCCTGGAGCCGCTGGGATGTCGACGGGCTCCGCGATGACCTGCAGGAGTATGTCGCCGAGCAGCTCGGCGCCCCGGACGGCGTGCTGATTGTGGATGACACCGGCTTCATCAAGAAGGGCCGCGTCTCGGCCGGGGTGCAGCGGCAGTACTCCGGCACGGCCGGCCGGACCGAGAACTGTCAGATCGGAGTGTTCGCCGCCTACGCTTCGTCGCGCGGACGGACGCTGGTGGACCGGGAACTGTATCTGCCGAAGTCCTGGACCGATGATGCCGCGCGGTGCCGGGCAGCCCGGGTTCCTGCAGACCGCGGCTTTGCCACCAAGCCTGAGCTGGCCCGCACCCTGGTACTGCGGGCATTGGCCTCCTCGCTGCCGATCTCCTGGGTGACCGCGGACAGTGCCTACGGGCAGGACTGGTCCTTCCGCCGCATGCTGGAGGAGGCAAACGTCGGCTACGTCCTGGCGGTGCCGAAGTCCCAGCAGATCAAGTCGCTGGCCGGGATCTGGCGTATCGACCAGCTCATCGCCGATGCCCCGGCCGACGCCTGGCAGGTCCTGTCCTGCGGTGACGGCGCCAAAGGCCCGCGCCTCTATGACTGGGCCGTCGCCCAGCTGCCCGTCAACATCGTCTTCGACCCGGATCCGCCCACGCACCGCCGCTGGGTGATGGCGCGCCGTAGCCTGGCCCGCCCCGACGAACTCGCCTACTACCTGGCCTATGCCCCCGAGGGGACCACGGTCGAACAGCTGGTACGTGTTGCCGGCACCCGCTGGGCCATCGAGGCGTGCTTCCAGGCCGCCAAGGGCGAGTGCGGCCTGGACCAGTACGAGGTCCGCCGGTATCCAGGCTGGTACCGGCACATCACCTTGGCCATGCTCGCGCATGCCTTCCTCGCCGCCATGACCGCGGCCGCAGTCGAAAGGGGGGCGGCAGAAACGACACAGCCGGCCTGGCCCCGCTCACCGTGGCAGAGATCCGCCGTCTGCTGGCAGCTGTCTGCCCCCGGCCCGCGCACCGTCCAACCAGTGCACTGATCTGGTCCCTCTGGCGCAGACGTCACCAGGCCATGGCTCGTGCCTGCCACTACCGTCGACGCACCCGTGCCTGAAGGC
>NZ_JAGXJL010000156.1:0-1324 GCF_019091475.1 Streptomyces sp. GbtcB6
GCCGCCTTCCGCGCTTGTAAGGAGATCTTGATGACCACACCCGACAGCATCGAGCCGGCCCGGTTCTGGGAGGACCGCTACCGCAAGTGCGGACGCGTCTGGAGCGGTCAGCCGAACGAACTACTGGTCCGCGAAGCGGACCATCTGGCACCGGGAAGTGCACTGGAGCTGGGCTGCGGCGAGGGCGCGGACGCCTTGTGGCTGGCGTCCTGGGGCTGGCAGGTGACCGCCGTCGACATCTCTACCACAGCCTTGCGACGGGCCGCCGCCCGCGCGATCGAGCTGGGCCTGTCCGGGCAGGTCACCTTTCAGCATTACGACCTCGGGCAGACGTTTCCCGGCGGCAGCTTCGACCTCGTCGCCGCACAGTACCTGCAGTCACCGGTCGCTCTGGACCAGACGGCCATCCTGCGGCTGGCGGCCCGGGCCGTCGCACCGGGCGGCACATTGATCATCGTCATGCACGCCGGATGGCCGACCTGGAGCACCGCCGCGCAGCAGCCCGCCCATGTCGTCTTCCCCACCCTGGAGGGCCTGCTGACCACCCTTGCCCTGCCTCCCACCTGGAAGGTGAACACCCTCACCAGCATCCAGCGGCCCGCCCCCTCACCCGACGGACGCCCCGGCACCCGCACCGACCATGTGTGGCGCCTGACCCGCACCGCCTGAACCGCCCCGCCCCCCTGCACCCGCAGCCCCTGCCGCCCGACCCAACGAAGAAGAGAGCCATGCCCACCACGCCGACCGACGACCAACTCGTTCACAACACAGAGGCCGTGCTCGGCTCGGTCGGGCCGCATCTGCGCGACGCCCGCCAAGCCCGCCGCATGACGCTCTCGGACGTCGCCGAACGTACCGGCATCTCCATCAGCACCCTCTCCCGCCTGGAGAGCGGCAGGCGCCGCCCCAACCTGGACCTGCTGCTGCCGCTGGCCCACGTCTACCGGGTCGCCCTGGACGACCTGATCGGCGCCCCGCCCACCGGTGACCCCCGCGTCCACATCAAGCCGATCCGCAACAACGGCACCACCTTCGTCCCCCTCACCCGCGGCGGAGCTCCCGTGGAGGCGTT
Source organism: Streptomyces sp. GbtcB6 (assembly GCF_019091475.1). Classification (NCBI taxonomy): domain Bacteria; kingdom Bacillati; phylum Actinomycetota; class Actinomycetes; order Kitasatosporales; family Streptomycetaceae; genus Streptomyces; species Streptomyces sp. GbtcB6. The sequence continues at coordinate 1,073 of NZ_JAGXJL010000156.1, forward strand.
CAAGATGGTCCTCCCGCCCCAGCGCATCGCCCCCAAGCCCTCGCTGCGCAGGCACGGCGGCTACGAATGGCTGTACGTCCTGACCGGCGCCATCGACCTCACCCTCAGCACCACGACCACCCGCGTACGCGCCGGCGAAGCCGCCGAATTCGACACCCGCACACCACACGCCCTGACCAGCGCCCACCACGACGCGGCAGCCGAAGTCCTGGCCCTCTTCTCCCCCAGCGGCACACACCTCCACGTCCGCCA
>NZ_JAGXJL010000157.1:0-1321 GCF_019091475.1 Streptomyces sp. GbtcB6
CTCAAACCCCGCGACTGGACACGCGCCGACACCGACGGCATCGCCCCCCTCATCACCCGCCTCAACACCGTCCGGCGCTGCCATCCCGCGCTCCGGCAGCTGCGCAACCTGCGCTTCCACCACACGGACAACGACTCCGTCATCGCCTACAGCAAGCGCACCGGGTCGGACACGGTGCTGGTGGTCGTCAACCTCGATCCGCACCACACCCAGGAGGCCACGGTCTCGTTGGACATGCCGCAACTCGGCCTGGACTGGAACGCCGTCCTGTCCGTGCAGGACGAACTGACGGGTGAGACCTACTCATGGGGCAGGACCAACTTCGTGCGCCTCGTCCCCGGCCGGACGCCGGCGCATGTGCTCCAGGTAGGGCGGCCGACACCAGCGAACGGAGGGCCCAGCGCGTCATGACTGTCAACGACCCCGTCCCGGACACCTTCGAGGACACCCCCGCCAAGGACCGGGATCCGGACTGGTTCAAACGCGCCGTCTTCTACGAGGTCCTGGTCCGCTCCTTCCAGGACAGCGACGGCGACGGCATCGGCGACCTCAAGGGCCTGACCGCCAAGCTCGACTATCTGCAGTGGCTCGGCGTCGACTGCCTCTGGCTGCCGCCCTTCTTCAAGTCCCCGCTGCGGGACGGCGGTTACGACGTCTCCGACTACACCGCCGTACTCCCCGAGTTCGGTGACCTCGCCGACTTCGTGGAGTTCGTCGACGCCGCCCACCAGCACGGCATGCGCGTCATCATCGACTTCGTCGTCAACCACACCAGCGACCAGCACCCGTGGTTCCAGGAGTCCCGGAAGAACCCGGACGGGCCGTACGGGGACTTCTACATGTGGGCCGACGACGACAAGCAGTACCAGGACGCGCGGATCATCTTCGTCGACACCGAGGTCTCCAACTGGACCTTCGATCCCGTGCGCGGCCAGTACTACTTCCACCGTTTCTTCTCGCACCAGCCGGACCTCAACTACGAGAACCCGGCGGTGCAGGAGGAGGTGCTGGCGGCGCTCCGGTTCTGGCTGGACCTGGGCATCGACGGCTTCCGGCTGGACGCGGTGCCCTATCTGTACGCGCAGGAGGGCACCAACTGCGAGAACCTGCCGCCCACCCACGAGTTCCTGAGGCGGGTCCGCCGCGAGATCGACGCCATGTTCCCGGACACCGTGCTGCTGGCCGAGGCCAACCAGTGGCCGGAGGACGTCGTCGACTACTTCGGCGCCTACGACAAGGGGGGCGACGAGTGCCACATGGCGTTCCACTTCCCCGTCATGCCGCGGATCTTCATGGCCGTGCGCCGGGAATCCCGCTACCC
>NZ_JAGXJL010000158.1:0-1309 GCF_019091475.1 Streptomyces sp. GbtcB6
GTGAACCGCTCCGGGTTCGGTAGAGAGCTGGGATGTCACGCGCTGACGGGTTCGTTGGCGTGCGTGTGTTGGTGATGGTAGGCGGTTTCGTATTCGGCTGGTGATACGTGGCCGAGAACTCCGTGGAGTCGGCGGTGGTTGTACCAGTCGACCCACTCGGCGGTGGCGAACTCGATGTCCGTGAAAGTCTTCCACGGTCCGCGGCGGTTGATGAGCTCGGTCTTGAACAGGCCGATGGTGGACTCGGCGAGGGCGTTGTCGTATGCATCGGCGACACTGCCGATCGAGGGGGCGATGCCGGCCTGGGCCAGGCGCTCGGTGAAGGCGATCGAGGTGTACTGGCTGCCCGCGTCCGAGTGATGCACCAGCCCGGTGACCTGGTCGTTCGGCCGGTAGCCGCGTTGCCACAGGGCTTGTTCGACCACGTCCAGGACCAGGCTCGTGTGCCTGCTCGTTGATGCCTTCCAGCCCAGGATCCGCCGGGAGAAGGCATCGACGCAGAACGCGACGTAGACGGTGCCGGCCCAGCAGGGCACGTAGGTGAAGTCCGCCACCCACAGTCGGTCCGGGCCGGCCGCACGGAAGTCGCGATTGACCAGGTCGCCCGCGCGCCGGCCGTCCTTGCCGGGCAAAGTGGTGCGGACCTTGCGGCCCCGCACCGCTCCGGCCAGGCCCTCGGCCCGCATCAGGCGTTCGACCGTGCAGCGGGCCACCGGTATGCCCTCGCGCAGCAGCTGGTGCCAGACCTTGCGCGCCCCGTAGACACCGTAGTTGGCCTGGTGGACCCGCCGGATCTCGGCGGTCAGCTCAGCATCGCGCAATGACCGGGCCGCAGGCGGACGGCGCTTGGCCGCGTAGTACGTCGAGGCGGCGATGGCCAGGGTGCGACAGATCGGCTCGACGCCGAACCGGTCACGGTGAGCGTCGATGAAACGGATCAGCGCGGCGGTCGGGGGTCGAGCTCCGCTGCGAAAAAAGCAGCCGCGGCCTTGAGGATCTCGTTCGCCCGCCGCAGCTCGGCGTTCTCCTTTTCCAGCTGCCGAATCCGCGCGGACTCGTCACGGGCGGCAGCAGCCTGCGGGGCAGCCTGGGCATCGTGCTTCTTCACCCAGTGCCGCAAGGCTTCGGGATGAATGCCGAGCAGGTCACCGACCTCACGGATGATCCCCGGCCGTCCCGGGGTCTCGCGTTGCTTGTCTGCAACCATCCGCACCGCTCGCTCGATCAGCTCCGGTGGGTACTTCCGCTGGGCAGGCATGGACGCATCCTTCCAAGGATCAGCGCTCTCTACCGAACCCGGAGCGGTTCA
>NZ_JAGXJL010000159.1:0-1286 GCF_019091475.1 Streptomyces sp. GbtcB6
GTGAAGCTTCCCCTTGATCGTGGACACCTGGAGACTGGGACCTGAGGTTCCAGAGGAAGTAGCACCAGGTGGGAAGCAAGTACACGAAGCGGTACACCGAGGAGTTCAAGCGGGACGCCATCGCGCTCGTCGACTCCTCGGGCAAGACGGTCACCGCCGTCGCCCGGGAGCTCGGCATCAGCTCCGAGTCCCTGCGCGGCTGGTATCGCCAGGCCAAGGCAGACCAGGGGGAGGGCCGCCCTGGCGAGCTCACCACGCAGGAGCGCGAGGAGCTCAGGCGGCTACGCAGGCAGAGCGCCGAGCAGGCAAAGACGATCGAGGTCCTGCGAAAAGCCGCGGTCTTCTTCGCGAAAGAGAGCGATCGGTGAACGATACGTACGCGTTCATCGAGGCGGAGAAGACCACCCACGGCGTCGCTTTCCTCTGCAGGCTGCTGAAGGTGGCCCGCTCCTCTTTCTACGCCTGGCTCGCCGCGCAGAAGACCCGCACCGCCCGCCAGGCCGCCGACGCGGCCTTGACCCACGAGATCACCGTCATCCACCTCGCCTCCCGTGGAACCTACGGCGTCCCGCGCGTCCATGCCGAACTGCGGCGTCTGGGACGGTCTGTGAACCACAAGCGCGTCGCCCGGCTGATGCGTGAGCACGGCATCCAGGGCGCCCACCGTCGCCGGCGCCGGTCGCTGACGCGGCCGGACAAGAAGGCCAGGCCGGCCCCGGACCTGATCGGCCGCGACTTCCACGCCGGCATCCCCGGCACGAAGCTGGTCGGAGACATCACTTTCCTCCCGACGGCCGAGGGCTGGCTCTACCTCGCCTGCTGGCTGGACCTGGCCACGCGCGAGGTCGTCGGCTACGCCATGGCCGACCATCACCGGGCCGAACTCGTCGTGGATGCCCTCAACATGGCCCACGGCCGAGCCGGTCTGAAACCCGGCTGCGTCATACACAGTGATCGCGGAAGCGAGTACACGTCGGCCCAATTCCACGACCGCATAAGCGAGTTGGGGCTGCGGCAGAGCTGCGGACGCACCGGATCATGCTTCGACAACGCCGCCGCGAAGAGTTTCTGGGCCCTGCTCAAGGAGGAAATCGGCACCCGAATCTGGCCCGACCGGGCCACCGCCCGCGCCGAGGTCTTCAACTTCGTCGAGACCTTCTACGACCGCCGCCGCCTGCGCAAGCACAAGACCCTCGGCTACCTCACCCCAGCCGAGACCAGGCAGCGGCATCAACATACCCTCGCGGCATAACCATCGAGTGTCCGAGATCACGGGCAAACTTCAC
>NZ_JAGXJL010000016.1:0-201129 GCF_019091475.1 Streptomyces sp. GbtcB6
TAGGTGAAGGCGGAATACAGCATGCCGAGCGAGTGCGGATAGGAGATGGAGTTGACGAGCTTGAGGCTGTCGCCTTGACCGTGCCAGACAGTGGTGGTCTGCCATTCGCCGACACCGTCGATGGTGAGGGTGGCCGCGCTCTCGAAGGGGGACGGAAAGTACGCCGAGGCGGCGTGCGAGCGGTGATGCTGCGAGTTCTCGGGCCGGGGCGGCGTGCCCCGGTGCAGGTCCAGCAGTTCCCGATGGACGACGTCGAGTGCGTCTCGCTTCCAGCTCCGCCACTCCGGATACACATGGGCGAATGCGGTCATTCCCTTGGGGCCGGCGCTTGCGAACGACGATCTGACCCGCTCGTACTTCAGTTCCGGATCCTCGTAGTACGCGACGGCGTCCAGTTCGTCGAGGGTGATTCCAGCGTGGTCGAGGCAGTACTCGACGGCCCGGCGAGGGAAAGACCGGTCGTGGCGGATCCGCGTGAACCGCTCCTCTTGGGCGGCCGCCACGATGATGCCGTCCTTGACCAGAGCAGCCGCACTGTCGTGATAGAAGGCAGAGATTCCCAGGACGTAGCTTGACATCAGACGCCAATCTTGACGGGAGTTACGTGCAGCAGAGAGCCGCCGTCGGCGGGCCGGGGCCGAGAGGGACGTCCACGGAGTCGCCGGAGCCGGCCGATCACGCTCCGCTTTGACGGCAACGGCGCAAGGGATTCGTAACCGATGCGCACTCGCTCCCACTCATTCGCATGGTCAGTGGGGTCGCCCATGTTCACCCGCTCGCGCATATAGGTGTCGATGGATTCGGCGGCCCATGCGGAATGCCCGGTGGACACGTTGTCAATCGTGTTGTGAATGTCGACGAATCGCGTACTGAAGCCGTGGTGCTTGAGAAAGCGTCGCGCCGAGCGGTAACTGCCGCCGACGCCCGAGAGCTCCATGGCGAGATTCATCCCCAGAATCTCGGGCAGGAAGGTGACCGGCAGCTTTCCCAGGCACAGCCAGTACACCGGAAGCCGCAGCGATTCCTCACGGATTCGCTCGTCGAAGGCGAACCCACGGCTGCCGGTGGGCGGCAGTTCGACGCCCATCTGCCGCAGCACCTGCCGGTAGATGACCGGGTGGTTGAGCTCGATCTGACCGTTGCCGAGTTCGTCCCAGTAGGTCTCGAACAGAGGCGCGCCGATATGCGAGGACGCCAGCTGGACGTCGGTGAATCCCTGCAGCCACGAGCCGTCGATGAGGGTCAGCGGGGCGAGTTGAACGGTCGAGTCGATGACCGCCTCACGGGTCGGCAACTCCTCGCTGTCGGCCGTGGCGAACTCCCGGTCGTGCTGGTCATGCCGGTCCAGCAGCCAGGACCTGAGCGCTCCGGGCTGCCACTCCCGGGGGAGCGAACGCCCCGCCCTGTCCAGGGAGTCGCGGGACAGGTCCAGCCAGTCGCGGACGTACTCGACCGCGTACGCACGCGTCTGAGGCGTCAGCGCCCGTCCCTGAAGGACGTAGTAGGCCTCGCGAAGGCCGTCGGGGACCATTCCCACTTCGCTGGGTGCGCAGGCCTGAACGGGACTTGCGGGGTACTGAAAGCCCGCGTCCCGCCCATCTGTGGGCACCGCTGTTCCGGCCGCGGGGCCGGAGGCTTCGGAGTCGCGCGGCTCCTGGCCCGCGGCCGGCAGATGGTCTATCCAACGCCGGATGACGGCCAGGTCCGCGGGGCTGAAGATCCGGAACATACGGCCACGTGCGCCGACGAGTCCGTTGACCAGAGGGCTGCGAGCGGAGTCGCCCGGCTTGATCAGCTTGCTCCGGGCCAGGGCCCGCAACAGGGGCAGCGGCTCCTCACGCGATTCACGGAGCCAGGTCGCCAGGCTGCGGCCGTCGAGGGAGAAGTCATGGTGGTAGACGGCGGCTTCCCTGGCGCGTCGGCGGATGAGCGCCGCCATGGCACGCTCGGGATCCACGGCGCTCTGGCAGGCGTCCAGCAGCCGGGTGCTCCACGCTTCCAGGGCGTCGACGATCCATGCCGCGCCGGCGGTGGCGCGGAGGACGGCCTCTTCGCCCAGTTCGCCGCAGGCTTCCAGGACCTGGGACGACAGGTCGAGCAGGTCGCGGGCGTCGGTGCCGCCAGAGCCCGCGCTCAGATCGAGACGCGGCCAGTCGATCACGGCTTCGCCGGCCGCTCGCAGCGCTTCCCAGCAAGGCAGGAGCCCCGCTCTTCGCATGGCATGGTCGATGCCCACAAGTTCGAACAGGAACCGGTCGGGCCGTCGGCTCAGCGCCTGCAGAACGGCCGGCAGGGCGAACATCTCGTCGTGGATGTCGTCGAGGCTCGGCAGATGGTCGGCCTCCAGGGCTATCTCGGTCAGCGACCGGCGCTTGAGCAGGAGGCGGAATTCGGCGTAGCGGGAGGCGTCCGGGCGCCCTACGCCCACATCGTGCGCCAGCAGCGTCATCGCCTGGAGTTGGACGACGTCCTCGAACACCGCCGGGGCGCTGAGTGCCTGAAGCGTGCAGCCCAGGGTCGACGCCATCGGAGCGGACTGGATCAGAAGTGCGCGTACGGCGTGTTCGACGCCGTCCCCGTCGCTCTGTTCCAGAAGACGGCCGAACGCGACGTGCCGCGTCTTCTTCCACTCGGCCAAGCGGTCGAGGACGTCGTCGAGCGATGCGTGGTCCTGCCGCGCGGGGTCTGTCACCTGCTCCATCAGGGAGCGTACGTGCGCGCTGTCGAAGAAGGTCTCAGGGTTGACAGCGCGCCGGAATAGTTCTCGCCACATGAGATCTCTGCATCCGTTTGGTTTGGGCGCCGGCGTCTACGCAGTCGGCGCCGGGCGGCGGTTGACTCAGAACATCGGATAGATCGAGGAGTCCGGCTTCTTCTTCTGCCGCTTTCCGAAGAGTCGAGAGAAGAAGGAAATCAAGGCCTTCATGGCAGAACCCGCCTTTCGCGGAGATGCGTTTCCAGGAGATCGGTCTAGATGAGGTCGAGGAGTTGCTTGGCGACGAAGTCGTGACCGTCGTCGGTGAAGTGGATGCGGTCGACGAAGAGCCACTGGTCGGAAGCAAGCCGGTCGGCGAGAACAGGACTGAGGTTGATGAAACCGACGCCCTTGCTCTGGGCCCACTGCTCGATGAGTGCCGCGTACTGGAGGTTGACCTTCTCCTGAAGGATGTCGCCGTACGTCTCACTGAAGCGGCCCAGCTTGTCCAGTTCGGCGAACAGCCTCTCCTCCTCGTCGCAGCCCTTCTCACGTACCCAGCCCGCGAGTGGCTGGAGCACATAGGTGAGCTTGGCCCCGAGGTCCTCGGCCACCACGCGCCAGAGGTCCAGATGGCGCAGGGTCAGGTCCCCGGCGTAGGCGATCTGCTCTTCCATCGAGGGGATCTGGAAGGTCTCCGCGGGCGCGTTCTTCCCGCCGAGCAGCCGCTGCATCATCGACGGATTCTTCTGTGCTGCCGCCGCCCGGTCGGCGTCCGTGCCGAAGGCGTCGAAGAACTCGTTGCAGTTGAAGAACGCACCGTGTTCCCCGCGCATGCTCGCGGGCAGCCGCGCCAGGCCCAGATTGTTGAACCCGGAGAAGAGGACGATCTCCTCGACCTTGGGAAGCAGGTGGCGATAGAGCATCAGGAGCATCAGTTCCTGCGTGGAGTTGAAGCTACGGCCGCCGAAGTTCAACCACGGCTGCTCCCGGGGGTCGTTCGCCGTCAGCCGCGAGGAGAGAGTCCACGCATCCGAGCTCGCGCCGATTCCGAACACTGTCGAACTGCCGGCGAGAACCCTGACGGAATCAGTGCCCTTGAGGTCGGCAGCAGAATACCTCAGCCCGTTTGCCTCCGAGTACCGGAAGCCCGACGTATCGGTGCTGACGGTCTTCGAGTGGTGTTCGGCCGGATGAAAGTACATGAGGTACGGGAGCCATCGGACTTCCCCGCTGTCTGCGAACTTGGCGTCATAATCGAGCATCTGGGGCGTGAGTGTGGCCCGGTCCGACATTGTTCCCTGCCTCTTCTTTCTTGACTGTCATGGTTTCCCTGACGCCCGAATGACGTCGGCGGCCGGCCCGTTATTCGGGGTCTTCGACCAGCTCTCTGACCGGGAAGAACACAGCCGCCAGCAACGGCAGTGCACCGGCGACGAGGAAGGCCCAGGCAAGGCCGATCCCCTCGGCGATCACACCGGCGAGCAGCGAGCCGACCGGGAAAACCCCCCAAGTGATCCACCGGTACCCGGCGTTGACACGCCCGAACAGGTCCGAGGGAACGGTCGTCTGCCGGTAGGACACGACGGCCACGTTCCACACGATGCAGACCAGTCCGTAGCCGAGCAGTCCGGCAGCCACGATCGGCACGGACGGCACAGCGAGCATCAGGTAACTCACGCCGAGGCCGAATCCCCCGTAGCGCATGACTCGTTGCTGCCCGAACGACTCGATCACCCGGCCGGCGAAGGGTCCCGCGATAACGCTGCCGACGGCGAGGCATGCCAGCAGCAGTCCGTAGTAGACCTGGGAGAGGCCGAGTCGGCCGGGTGCCACTGCCCACAACGGCAGCAGTGTCAGGGATATCGAGTACGAGAGGTTGTTCGCGGCTCCGGCAAGGGCCAGTCTGCGGAGATCCGGACGGCGGCCCAAGTAGCGGAGTCCTTGGCCGAGTTCGGCGACGAGCGCCTTCACGGACGCATCACGTCGCCGGGGACTTGAACCCGTCTCGGGAGCGTCCGGCTGGGCGGACCTCGACGCCGACGGCAGCCGGCCGAGCGCCAGGACGGTCACGGCGTACAGCACCGCCACCGTGGCCAGGCCCTGCCCGGAGCCCAGAGCGACGACGACGCCGCCCAGGGCCGGCCCCAGCAGTTGCGCAAGGAGCGTCTGGGCCGACTGCACCGTCGCGTTGGCCTTGGGCAGTTGTTCCGGCCGGACCAGCCGCGGCAATGCCGACTGCGCTCCGACGTCCACGAAGGTCCCCGCGCATCCGATGACGAACGCGATCACGGCGAGCAGCCACAACGGCAGTTCACCGAGGACCGCCAGTACGCACATGGTGGTGAGGAGGACCAGTCGCAGCAACGAGGCCGCCCGCATCACCCGGATCGGCGCCAGCCGGTCGTTGGCAACGCCCGCCGGCAAGGTCGCCACCAGCCAGGGCAGCCGGACGGCGAACCCGACCAGGCTCACGGCCGCCGCCGAACGGGTGGTGTCCAGGGTGATCAGCGGAACCGCGATCCGGTAGATGCCGTCGCCCAGGTCCGAGGAGAGGATGGCCGACTGATACAGCCGGAACACTCTGCCCAGCGGTGTGTTCCTGGCGGTGGTCCGATCGGACCGCGGTGATTTCAGCATGCCCCGTCCACGAGCACAGCGGAATTCATCAGGGCGCCGTGGTGTGCGTTGAGGACCAGTCCGCTGCCCGGCACGCCGTGCCTGACCAGCACGCCGGAGGCCTTACCGCCGAACAGGTACGGCCCCACGACGAACGGAACTCGCGCGTGTTCCACAGCGCCCGTGTCGACGTGCGAGAACGGCATCTCCATGCAGTCCGGTTCGGCGAAGCGCTGGAGCACGTATGGATGCCGTGAGTGCGCCGCGTCGGCCAGGGCCGCGTCCCATTCGGCATCGGAGGCCGAGAGACCGACCACCACGCCCGAGCCGCCGTAGCCGTTGGAGGGCTTCAGCACCAGTTCGGCGCGGCGGGCCCGAGCGTATGCCAGCAGTTCGTCGTCCACCGTGCCGGGGGTGGACAGCAACGCCGTCCACGGCACGTGCCGTTCGACCAGTATCCGGTCGTCCTCGGCAAGCCGGTCGCGATCCGCCCACAGCCAGGCCAGGGTGGTCTTGTCACCCAGCACCCACGGTGACTCCGTCGTGTGCATCCGCACTGCCCCGCTGTGCACCGCGCGCACCAGGGCGGTGAGGCCGGGGCCGGCCGGCTGGTCGACCGGTTGGAAGAGCCTGAACACGGCGTCGACCCGTCGTCCGCGCAGGCTGATCGTCCCGTCGTTCTCGGCGACCAGGTCGTCCAGGGAGCAGGCGACAGTGTCCATGCCATGGCGGGCGCCGCTCTCGCACATCGGCGCCAGCCAGTCCTGGAAGATCTTCGCATCCTCCAGTCCCGGCACGGTGCCCTTGCTGAACACGGGAATGACGACGTGGTCACCGTCGGAGAGGCGGAGCGACGAGCGGATCACCGAGAACCGTGCGTCGACGGCGGAAGGGGGTGGGCCGAACGCGGGCCATCCATCGCCCGCACGGCCCTGAAGAAGATCGCAGAACCGCCTGGCCAGCAGATCCGCGTGGTGGGTGCCTCCGGTCGCACCGTCGATGTTGATTTCCACGAACATCGGCACACCGGACGAGTAGATGATGTCCGGGCGTGCGGACACGAGCAGCTCTTCATCGAGCGGATCGGCCTCGCACACCAGGGGAATGTCCGCCCGCGGTACTCGCAGGACGTCCACAAGCTCACCGACGGTCCGCGCGCGGCGTCTGCACGCATCGAGGACCAGTTCCATCAACCGCCAGGAGATCGAGGCGAGTTGCTCATAGCCTGACCGGTCGAGGTACAGCGGCCGCAGCGGCTGCCAGGTGCCCTTGGCGCCCGAGACGCCATCGTTCACCTCGCCGATCCGGCCGGCCGCGTACTCGGTGATCTCTTTTCGGATCCAGGACGGAAAGCGCTCCCACACATCAACGGGGGCGCCGGCTTCCGAGCCGATCGCTGCCATCGCTCGTTCCATCCTTTACAGGGCGTACTTCGCCAACTCGAACTCAAAGGCGTCTTCCAGGTCGGCAAGCAGCTCCAGCCCCTGTGACCTTGCCTGTTCTGGCGTTGCCGCCGACAGGCAGCAGAACCCGAAGACGGTGTAGTTCCCCAGCTGTCTCGGGATGTGCTGGCCGCTGCGGAGATTGAGCGAGTGAGCCAGCGGCTGATACTTGAGTTTCAGCTGTTCGATGCGCGTTTCCACGCCTTCGGGGAGCGTTCCGCCGGAAATGCTGCCCAGGGCAATCGATATGCCGGCGGAGCCGAACGGAGGTCGCACGATCCCAGGCTTCTCACCCAGATGTTCCTGCACCAGCAGCCGAAAGACGTCGTCACCGGTGATGTGACGGTACACAAAGGGCGCCATACCCCCCATCATCCGCCCGTTCACCTCGACCAGAACCGGCCCGCCGGAACTCATGATGAATTCGACGTGATAAACGCCCACGGTCAGCCCGAGTTCAGCGAAGACATCCCGCATATATGTGTCGACCGTACGCTGCTCGGCGTCCGTCAGACCTGCCGGAAGCACTGCCGCCACTTCCACCAATGGATTGTGTGTCGCCTGCTCTCTCCGTGCGATCATGAATATTTCGAGGTCACCGTCATTGGCGATGATCTCGGCGGAGTACAGGACGCCCTCGACGAATTCCTCGACGAGCAGCTGGTTACTGATCCAGGTGTCCAGCGCCTGATGCATCGCCTGCCGCGACGTCGGCAGCGCCTCGAAATATTCGGCGAGTTCGTCCTCGGACCGGATGATCGCCACACCCTCTTTTCCGGCACTACGGCTGGGCTTGACCACCAGCGGCATGGCCAGGGCGTGCATGACTTCGATCGCTTCCCGCAGTGAATCCACTCGGGCATGACGCGCGGATCGGATTCCCGCGGCATGCAGGGCATCCCGGCAGCGATCCTTGTTGACCGCCGTCTCCATGGAACTCACGGAGGTCCCTCTGATACCGAGCTCTTGGGCCGCCCTGACCGTGGGCATCACCGCCGGTTCGGAGGTCGTCAGAACCGCATCGATCGTGCGTCGCGCCTGGATCTGCCGCAAGGCCCCGATCAGCTCGGACTCCACGTCGCCGATCTCGACCACCTCGTCGGCGAATTCCAGAGCCGATTCCCGGCGCTCGCGCGAAATCCCGGCCACGTTCAGAAGCGAGTTTCCGGTCGGGAATACAAATGTTACGAAGTGGCCCATTTTGTGCGCGGTCTCGAGGGCCGCCAGCGCAGGACCGGTGCTGTCCACGAAAACTACGTGAGCCACGGCGTTCTTCTCCTACAACGTGGGGGGATCGACTAGTTGTGCGTATCGCCGATCGGAGCAGGGCGTGTGCCGACATGAGCGGCGAACCTGCGGGCATGGTCGGCGAGATCCACGGCGATCCGGCCGGGGACCGGGGCGTCCTCGGCGCTGAGGAGGCAGTGGATGAAGACCGCGCCCTTGCAGTCGCCGGCCTCGAAGCGCAGGGCCTTCTCGAACTCGTCGGCGTCCAGGACCTGCACGGCACGCCGGTATCCGGCGCCGCGGGCCCAGTCGCACAGTTGCATGTGGGCCGACGGCACCAGCTGCCCGCCGGTCGAGGCGTACTCGCCGTCGTCCAGCACCACGTGGATCAACGGCAGTTCGGGCAGCGAGCCGGCCACCATCAGCCCGACCGGATTCATCATGTGGCTGCCGTCGCCGTCGACGACCACGGTTGTCCGGCCGGCACCGAGCGCCACGCCGATGCCGAACGAGGCAACCAGGCCCATCGATCCGGTCATGTAGAAGTGGTTGGCGCGGTCGGCGATCTGGTTGGCGATCCGGCAGGAATAGCCGGTGGTGAAGATGATCGGTTCGTCGGCGAAGACATCGACGACCCGCTGGACGGCATTGGTCTTGTTCATGCGTGAACCCGCCATCCGAAGGTAGCGGGGCCGATCAGGACGGCCGCGGTTTCCCGCCGCTGCCTGACCCGCCCATCGAGCCAGTCCATCAATTCGCCGAGGTCGCGGTCCCCGGCCAGCCGCCTGGTGGCGACACCCAGTTCGGCCAGGATCGGCTCGGTCAGGCGGCCCATGCCCGTGTTCTCCTGCGTGGTGTCGGGCGCTTGCCCCCGCAGACTGACGATCAGGAGCATCGGAATCCGGTACGGCATCACCAGGGAGGCCAGCGCGTTCACCGACTGCCCCAGTCCGGAGTTCTGCATCAGCACCACGGGTGTGCGGCCGGCGAGCGCCGCGCCCGCGGCCACCCCGACGGCGTTGTCTTCCCTGGGGATGGTGAGCAGGGTCGCCTTGTCCTCGACTGCGCCGAGCAGCGGGGCCAGCACTCCGCAGGGCGTTCCGAAGAACGGCCCGTATCCGTTTCCGACCAGCTGGTCGGCGAATTCGACGGCCAGGTCGCGTTCCGGCGGAACGGCCGACGCCGCGCCTCGGATGTCTCCAAGTTCAGCGGTCATCAGGATCCGGTCCCACCTGCCGCGCGGATGAGCTCGAGCCCGATCGCCACCTGCTCGTCGGACAACGGCGTGAGCGGTGCGCGGAGATGACCCGCGGGCATCCCGAGCGCGTTCATGACGGACTTGACGCCGATCGGGCTGCGGAAGGAGTACAGATACCTCATCACCGGCCAGACCTTGGCGTACAGCGCACGGAACGCCTTGAGGTCGGTGTTTTCGTCCCAGGGCTCGGAGAGCTCCGCGAACTGGCGGGGCAGGACATTGCCGCCCGCGCTCGCTATCCCCCGGGCACCCAGCGCCATCGGGCCGACGAGGATGTCCTGGTCCGGGGCGTCATCCGCCATGAAGCACACGTCCGGGTGGCGCGGCATGAACTCGCCGAGCCGGCCGGTTCGCGACGACCCGTCTTTGTGCAGCATGATGTTCGGGTGGCTGAGAAGCTCGTCCACCGTGGCGGTGTCCAAGTCTGTCATCATGCGCGACGGATTGTTGAATATACCGATGGGAATCGGGCTGCGGTCGGCGATTTCGAGGAAATACCTGGCGGCCTGTTCCTGATCGGGTCCCATATGTGCGGGAACCGTCAGTACCGCCCCTTCCGCTCCGTGGTCGGCCGCCACCAGCACGCGCCGAAGGGAGTCCTCGGTGTGCCGGCCGGTACAGGTGATCAGGTAGGGCAGTGAGCACTTCTCGCTCAGCACCTTGGCGGTGAACTCATCGAATTCGATATCGGTCAGAGTCGCACCCTCGCCGGCCACGCTGAGGAGGAACAGTCCCGCTGTCCCGCCCTCTTCCTGCAGTCGTACCAGTTCAGCGAAGGCACCGTAGTCGATGCTGCCGTCCTCGTTGAACGGGGTGACTACGGCGACCAGGGATCCTTGAAAGGCCGACAATTTTTCGAGACTGTCCATTGAAAGTTCACTTTCTCGTCCGTGATCATACCGACTCAAATTGTCGGCATGCCGCACCCTTCCTAGGGCTCCGTAATAGGCTCGATGAGCGAGACGGAAGCACGATACGACGCGGATGAATTCGCCTGACAGTACAGCGGCACCTAGGCGAACCCGCCGACTATGCCTCGATCGTGAATCCAAGGATCTTGCCGCGATGGGCGGAGGCGCGAATATGACCCGCAGTGATGTAGCGGCCGCGCGTGCATCCGGTTCCCTCCCCCCACTTTCAGTTGCCCACCCTGCGGGTGTGCCGCGCTTCTCGAATCGCCGCGACAGGGGCCTGTACTGCACGCACCCCGCACCTCAGGCCGCGAGATGCGATCGTCCGACTGGCTGATCGGCCCGAGCGGGCACGCTACCTGCGTGACAACCGTGAGTCAATGATGAGTCATTCACATGACTGGCATGTCGAGGTCGAGGGTCAGGCCACCCGTCCGCCAAGCATCCATTGCCTCCGTAGGGGCGAGCAACTCATTTCTCTGCCTGGTCTGATCCAGGTTGACACCTTCGATGCCTCGCGCGTCTTTGCCAGTCATTAACGTGACAACGCTGGCCAAGTGCCGACAATCGCCGGGCTCAAGTCCGCGGGCTCAGCACAGAGGAGTGGCTCAATGGAGCATGGCAGGGGCAGCGGTGCGATCAGGGCGAGCTGGAGGGCGGCCGCCGGCCTGGGGCAAGGTGGTCGGCTGTCTTGGGGCGGGCGACGCGGAATGGTGCCCGCCAGCCGGTGGAGCCGATCAAGCATGCGGAACAACACTCAGGTCGCGGCCCTGAATGCCTTTGCTGGTAGACCTGTTGGGGCTACCGGAGTCGGGACCGGCGACGACTTCCGCACGCCTCGCGGCGGGACCTACCCGCAATGGTTTGAACAGCTGTGCGCCGGCTGTTCCGGCTCGCCCGAGTGGGCTGGCCGCAGCAGCTGGATACCCTGCTCGACCAGATGACGTTCGAAGTCGCGGTCGAAGTGGTTCATGTCGCCGATCAGCCTCTGTTCGGGCCGGTCGGCGGCGAGGTTCGGTTCAGTCGCGAGCAGGTCCAGTGGGGTCTCGCACTCGTCGGCCTTGGCCTCGGTCAGGGTGAAGGTGATGTGCAGGCCGTGGAGGGTGCACACCAGGTGCAGGCGTAGGCCCCAGAAGAAGCGGCTGTGGCCGGCGCAGTACCCGTACTCGGCCCATCCGGCCAGGTCGGAGGGCTTGACGGTCCCGCGTGAGCGGCCGCACTTCATCGGCGTGGAGTCCACGAT
The DNA here is from genome assembly GCF_019091475.1 of Streptomyces sp. GbtcB6. Classification (NCBI taxonomy): domain Bacteria; kingdom Bacillati; phylum Actinomycetota; class Actinomycetes; order Kitasatosporales; family Streptomycetaceae; genus Streptomyces; species Streptomyces sp. GbtcB6. Next base: position 11,396 of record NZ_JAGXJL010000016.1, read on the forward strand.
CCACGCGTCGTCGCTCCATGCTGAGGCGTCGGTGGCCAGGCGTCGGGTGACCCGACCTAGTAGTCCGGCGGCCTTGCGGCGTCCCGCCCGCCGAGGTGACCGCGAAAGCGCGTACCGACGCGCGCCCGTACCCCAAGCGCCGTGCCCCTCGGCCCGCTCGGCTTGGCAGCCGACGACCGGTGGTCTCATGACGCTGCGTGTCGTCCGTTGACTGGACAGTCATTGACATGACAGTGATTGTCACGCGAGGCTGGCGCGGTTCACGTTTTTTCAGTGCCCGAAGCGACACAGGAGTAGGCCTATGGAGTGTGTGGTCCAACCCAGACCTGGGGTTGCCCGACCATTTTCCCGAAGGGGTTGGTATGCCCCGGATTCAGGCTCGACCGTCGGTGTTCGTGGTCGCCAATGCCTTCCAGGCTTCAGCGGCCAGGTCCAGAAATCCGGCTGCTTCGGATTCGATGGCCACTCGCCGGAAGATATCCCGTCCGGACGTCACTTCGCCGAGCCCAATGAGGGCGGACGCATGCACCAACTCAGTGCGCGCTCGGTCGTGGTGAGCGAGCGTCCCACTTTCAAGCGCGGCTTGTGCGCACTCCAGAGCCTCGCGATACCGCTCGGTCAGCAGATACACACGAGCGCGGACAGCTCCGAGTTCCGCCTCGTGTGCCTGGTGGCCCACGAATCGCAGTGCGCTTTCGGCTTCATCGAGCCAGACTTCAAGCCGCGGTGTGACGCTCGGTCGAGCTCGAAGAGAAAGCGACGCGGCCGCTATCCGCAGCCGCGCCCATGCGAGCAGGTCATCGCGACTGTCCAGTTCCGTCAGGGCCTGCTCGATCAGGACCATCCCCCGCTCCGCCAGCCCGCATCTCACGTAGACGCCTGCTGCAGCCCACAATGCTTGAGCCCGGAGACGCGCTGGCACATTCTTGGCCTGCGCCAGCAGAGACGGGATCCGTTCGCTGGCCTCGGCCGCAAACCCGGCTTCGGTCTCCGACGCCAGGAGTGCCAGGGCCGAACGGACTGCCAGTTCGGGGTGACTGGTGGAGGAGGTCTGTAGCAGTGCCGCGGCCCGACGGCCGGCGGCGAGCGACTCCGCCAAGTTCCCCAGAGAACGTTCCACGCCCGCAAGCTCGGCGAACAGCCGGACCTGGACATCGATGGTGGTGTCAAGACCGTTGAGCTCCGTGAGCCGCCTCAGAAATTCGGCCTGCCGGTCAGGCTTCCTCAGTTCGCGGTATGCAACGGACAGCAGCCAGAGCGCCTGCCACTCACACAGCGGCTCGCGCTCCGTGGATTTGCCCTCGAGTAGATCTACGACTTGGGCATAGTCTCCATCCGCGAGGGCGATGTTCGCGGCGACCAACGCTGCATCGTGCGGGAATTCCGACTCTGCGTCATCCGGCTCTACGAGTTGCTCGACTGACACCTGGAGCACCTCGGCCAGATGGGTGACTGTCTCTCGGGATGGAATCCGTGTGCCGCTCTCCAGCCGTGAAATGTAGCTCGGAGACACAGGCCCGCCTGCGAGGTCGGCCTGTTTGAGGCCAGCGCGGTCGCGCAACCGCTTCAGTTGGCGTCCGAATTCAGGCTGGCTGATATTCCGCAAGTGTAATCACTACCTGACTGAAGAGAACCATGATACGTATAATCCGTCATGCTGGCTTCTTGATCATCGCGATCGCGGTGATCGCACCACTGCACCATGGGGTGACCGGGCAGGCCCCGGCTCCGGCTGAGACAACCGGTCGGGTCGCCTCATACGTCGCCGTGACTAGTAGCGCGTCGACAGACGAGATCGAGTGGCCATAGGACATCCTTAGCATGACCATTGGCGTGACTCAAGATGACTTGAAAAAAAGTCCTGGTCCGTCACTGAGCCTTTCCCAGTCATTCCTAATGCGGTCTGTCAAGCCACGAGGGCACTGGGGCGGGGTCAGTTCGTAGCGCCGTCCGTCGCGTAGGAGGGCCCAGAGGACATTGACGCGGCGGCGGGCGAGGGCGGGGACGGCCTGGGGGTGGCGTTTGCCCTCGGCGCGTTTGCGGTCGTAGGACTGACGTGACTCATCGCAGTGCCGGATGCTGAACAACGCCGAGATGTAGAAACGCGTTGGTCGCGAAACCGGGCCTCGATGTCCTTGTCGAGATCGGCAACCTGCTGGTTGAGGTGCAGCACCTCCTGCGCCGGCGTGTGCACCAGCTCCGCGGCCAGTTTCTCGCCGGGCAGGCTGGTGTGCTGCCGCTCGGCGGCTTGGACGGCAGTCTCGGCGAGCCGGTCCGGGCGGACGACGTGGCGGTTGCGCAGCCAGGTCTCCAGCCGTTTGACGCCGATTCGGCGGATGGCGTCGGGGGTCTGGTAGCCGGTCAGCAGGGTGAGCGGGCCGATGTTGGTCAGGTCCAACGCTCGTTCCAGGCCGGGGAAGACACCGGTGAGCTGGGCTCGCAAGCGGTTGACGGTGCGGGTGCGGTCGGCGACCAGGTCCATGCGGCGGCCGGTGAGGATCTGGAGGTCGGTGATGGTCTCGTCGCCTGTCCGTAAGGGGTGCAGGTCACGGCGGACGCGGACCTGGTCGGCGATGACGGCGGCGTCCTTGGCATCGGTTTTACCCTCGCCGCGGTAGCTCTCGGAGGCGCGGTGGATGGCCCGGCCGGAGATGTAGTGCACCGCCTGGTCATGGTTGAGCAGGATCGCGATGGCCAGGGCAGCTCCGCCGTCGGCCAGGTCGATGCCCCAGGTCACCTCCTCGCCCAAAGACAGGACGTCGGCGAGGAGTTCGAGCAGTTCGGGCTCGTCGTCGGCAACACGTCCGGACAGCAGCCGGCGGCCGTCCTCTTCGATGGCGACGCAGTGATGATGGACTTCGCCTGCGTCGATGCCGGCCCAGATCACGGCACAGGTTCGGCAACGTGGCGGACGGGCCGGACCGTGTGCGGTGTTACGGCTCCGATCTGACGGAGGCGGTGGCAGGTCATCCGGCCACTGCTGCCGGTCCCCGCGTGGCTGCAGGGGCGGGGCGGGGGGCCGGAGGGTGATTGCCACCGCGTGATGCTGGATGCGGTCCGCTACGTCGTCGACAACGGCGTGAAGTGGGTCAATCTACCCTGTGACTTCCCGCCGTACCGGCGGGTGCACACCTTCGCCCGCCGCTGGCAGGTGACAGGTCTGCTTGCCGAGTTCCACGACCGGCTGCGTGACAAGGTGCGCCAGAAGGAAGGCCGTTCACCGGACCCGACGGCCGCCATCGTGGACTCGCAGTCACTGCGGGCAGCGTGCCGATTTGGCCACCGGCCAATCCCCTACTCGACTGGCCACCGCGACACCGGGTGGACGATACGAGCCGTATATCTCCGCGCCGTCACCCACTCGCACGGCACGCATTCGACCCGGATCCGACCCGGCCAGTTTGTTCAACGGGTAAACATGAACTCTGACCTGCGGAAATAGAGAGCGGCAGACGAGTCGGGCTGTACGCCGGGTTCTGTTCCGAGGGTTCCTCGCGGAGCCCTCGGCGACGGCCATCCATCTAGGGCCGGTGTTGCCACCGGCCTCGTGCGGTCTACCCGGGGGCTCGGGCGGGCAGCCCTCGAACGTCCCCGCAGGGTCGCCTGTTACAGCGGCCCCTCTTGACCTTGCTCCGGGTGGGGTTTACCTAGCTGCCCAGGTCGCCCTGGGCACTGGTGGTCTCTTACACCACCGTTTCACCCTTACCGAGGACCGAGGTCCCCGGCGGTTTGCTTTCTGTGGCACTGTCCCGCGAGTCGCCTCGGGTGGCCGTTAGCCACCACCCTGCCCTGTGGAGCCCGGACGTTCCTCGGGAAGCCCCCCGTCAAGGGGACTCCACGCGGCCGTCCGCCCGGCTCGTCTGCCGTGTCGACCATGTTACCGGGCGTTCCGGCCTCTTCGGTGCCGAGGCCATCGTCGCCAGTACCGACCCCGTCAGGATCAACGCGAAGGACACGGCGATCGTCGGAGTGAAGCTCTCGCCCAGGAACAACGCACCCGCCGCCACCGCCACCGCCGGGTTGACGTACGTGATCACCGTCGAGCGGGTCGGGCCTATCTCCTTGATGAGCTCCAGGAAGGCCACGAAAGCCACCGCCGTGCACAGGACGCCCAGGGCCAGGAGGGAGATCAGCGCGTTCGTCGAGGGGAGGGAGGAGGGCCAGGTCGCTGCCGCCGCCGGCGCGTAGACCAGGGTCGCCAGGGTCAGGCACGGCGCTATCAGCTGCAGCGTCGGGACGTCCTTCAGGCGGCGGGCCGCTATCAGGGGCGCCGTCGCGTAGCCGATGACCGTGAGGAGGACCTCGCCGAGGGAGCGGGCGTCGCCGCCGGTCAGGTGGGGGATGGTGAGGACCGCTACGCCGGCGAGGCCGATCAGGAGGCCCGTGATGCGCCGTACGCCCAGGTGCTCCCGTTCGCCGCCGAAGTAGCGCGCCGCCACCACGCCCACGATCGGTACGCCCGCTATCAGGAGGCCCGCCGTCGAGCTGGACAGGTGGCGTTCCGCGTCGGTCAGGGTGAACCACGGGCCCATGATCTCTATGCACGCGAAGGCCAGCATCGGGCGCCAGTGGGTGCGGACGGTGAGGAACAGGCCGCCCTGGCGGATCGCCAGTGGGAGGAGGAGCAGCGCGCCTACCGCGCAGCGGGCGAAAACCACCATTGACGGGGACACCTCGTCCACCGCCACCTTGATCATCAGATAGGGGATGCCCCAGATCACTCCCATGAGGGAGAACAGGAACCAGCCGCGTGCAGTCATGCGCCAAGCATCGGTGTTAGTACCGTGACGCGTCTTGAACGCTGTTGCGGTACGCCGCCGGGGTCACCCCCAGTACCCGGCGGAACCAGCGGGTCATGTGGGCCTGGTCCGCGAAGCCCACGAGCGTGGCGGCCTCCGCGGGGCGCAGGCCCGTGTCCAGGAGGGCACGGGCCCGGGTCACCCGGTACTGGGCCAGCCAGGCGTACGGCGGGACGCCCATCGTCGTACGGAAGGTCCGGAGCAGCTGGTAGCGGGAGAGGCCGAGGTCGGCCGCCAGGTCGGCGAGGGAGGGCGGGCAGGTGAGTTCGTCGGCGAGGCGGTCTCGGACGAGGAGGGATATGCCGTGGGCTCCGGGGATCTCGTCCCTCGCCGGTCGCGCCGTGGAGTGGCGGTGGGACAGAGCGGTCAGCAGCCAGGGGAGGCGGGTTTCGGCCTCCAGGGGGTCCGGGCAGGCGGCCAGTTCGGTGTGGGCCTGGCGGAAGGCCGCGGCCAGTTCCGGGTCGTCGACGACCGGGTCCCGGAAGTGCGGTACGGCGTCCAGCGTGCCGTCCGCCAACAGGGACGGGTCCGCGTACAGGGCACGGTAGGCGTAGCCGTCGGTCGGGGTGGCCGGGCCGCCGGTGTGCATCTCACCGGGGGCCAGGACGACGATCGAACCGGGGCCGGTGTGGATGTGGCCGCCCCGGTAGGCGATCACCTCGGAGCCGTCGACGCACACCCCGATCGTGAACTCGGCGTGCGCGTGCGGGGCGTACACGTGCTTGTCGAAGCGCGCCGTCAGCATGTCGAGCGGCGGGCCGCAGCGGCCCAGCCGTGCTCTTGTCCACCGTGCGTGTTCAGCCACCTTCGGCACCCCCTTGCGCTAAGGGTGCAACGTCCTCAGGCCCCGTTTCCATGCCGCGTCCAGGTCGGCGTCCTCCGGGAAGCGGCCGTGGATCTCCAGGATCACCATCCCGTGGGCGAATGCCCAGGTGGCGCGGGCCAGGTCGAGATCGCCGCCGCAGGCGCGGAGGAGGGGGAGAGCAGCCCTGTCCTCAAGACCGGGCGGCAGAGCGGCACGCGGGAGGGGGCGTTCCGTGGCCAGGCAGTAGAGGTGGGGGTGGGCCAGGGCGTATGTGCGATAGGCCTCGGCCAGCGTCTCCAGGGAGCCGGGGGTGCGAGACTCCGCCGCCGCCTCCGCCGCCTCCGCCGTCTCCAACGCCTCGGCCGACTCCTCCAGCATCTGCGCGATGAGTTCGACCTCCACGGCGTGCTTGTCGGGGAAGTGCTTGTAGAGCGACGGAGCCTTGATGCCCAGGCGGTCGGCCAGGGTGCGCATGGTGAGGACGGTGGGGCCGGACTCCTCCAGCAGTTCCCGGGCCGCCGCCACGATCTCCCGCGCCCTCGGCGTCAGCCGGTCGGTCAGGTCAGTCGCGCCAGTCGCGTCAGTCACGCTGGAAACCCTCCTTCGTCCGCAGTCCGTAGCCGAAGGCGCGATCGTACGAGATGTGGGCCAGCCAGCCGCAGAGTGCGGCGAACGCCGGGGGCCAGGAGAAGAAGGGCTGCGCCGCGTACGCCACCAGCAGGCCCAGCGGCACCAGCGCCCGGTGCATCGCGTTGTAGTACGGCACCGCGCGCGGCGCCAGCCGGCCCTTCGCCATCCGGGGCGCCTCGTCGAGGGCTACCAGGAAGGTGAGGTCCGGGAGGATCAGGAAGAGCAGGGCGAGGGCGCCGGCGAGCCAGCCGTGGTGCACGCCCTCCAGGACCGCGAACGCCGTCCAGAACAGGGCGGCGGCCAGCCACGCCGTGCGGCGGGCCACCACGGTGGCGGTGCGGAGGACCGGGGTGACGTTCGTGGTGCTGGTCATGGCTGCCTCCCGAAGGCAATTCAGCTAACGCCGTTAGCCCTGACGATAGGGCTAACAGTGTTAGCCGTCAAGCGAGTGCGGTGCGGTCACGGCACCATCCGCTCCAGGGCGTCGAACGCCGCCCCCATCCGCTCCCGGTGGTCCTCGACGATCTCCGCGAACGGGTAACCCGCGAGCTGACGGCGCACGGAGGCGACGCACACCGAGCGGTACGCGGCGACGGTCACGGCCGCCACCAGCTCCGGGGCGGCGAGCCCGGCCTCGGCGAACGCCGCGGCCAGCGCCCACTCCACCTCCTCGACCCCCTCGCGGGCCCTGGCCAGCAGCGCCGGCGAGTCGGCGACCACCGACCAGAAGCCTGCGAAGCCCTCCCCCAGTCCGCCCAGCGGATGTCGCGCGTCGATGAACCGGAAGGCCAGGCGGCGCAGCGCCGCGAGCGGGGGCTCGCCGGGCGCACGGTCCCGCACCGCCCCGGCGAAGGCCGCGACGGCCTCCGGGATGCGGTCGAGGAACAGGTCCTCCTTGCGCGGGAAGTAGTTGAAGACGGTCATCGCCGAGACACCGGCCACCCGTGCGACCTCGGCGACCGTCACCTGGTCGAAGCCACGCTCCCGGAACATCCCCGTCGCGATGTTCGAGATCCGCTGCCGCGTCTCCCGCTTCTTGCGCTCCCGCAGGGACTCCCCTGGCCTGTTCTCATCCGTCACGAGAAAACTATAGCCGCCCAAAACTTTTAGTGACTACAGTAATGGCGTGACCGACAAAAGGACTGAGAGCGTGACTGAGAGCGTGACCCAGGGCATGACCGAGGGCGTGACGGCGACAGACCGTACGAACGGCGCGGTCTACGACGTGGTGGTGGCCGGCGGCGGGCCTGTCGGGCTCTTCCTCGCCGGCGAGCTGCGGCTCGGCGGGGCGAGCGTGCTGGTCGTGGAGCGGCTGGCCGAGGTGGACGAGACCATCAAGGCGGGCGGGATCAACACGGCGGGCGCGGTGGCGCTGTACCGGCGGGGGATGCTGCCCGAGCTCGCGGCGGCCTGGGAGAAGAACATGTGGCGGCTGCGGGCCTTCCTCGGGGAGCAGGGGCAGGAGCGGGGTGCCGACGCGCCCCGGACTCCCCCGAAGTTCGCCGGGCACTTCGCCGGGATCATGCTGCGCGGTGACCTGTTCGACGTCTCCGACCCGGCGTTCGCCGACATCGGCCCCGCCGACAGGGTCGGACTCGGGGTCCCGCAGGCACACCTGGAGCGGATCCTGGCCGCCCGTGCCGAGCGGCTCGGCGTCGAGGTCCGCCGGGGCGTGGAGCTGACCGGCTTCGACGCGGACGAGAACGCCGCCGACGGCGCCGACGGGGTGGTCGTACACCTCGGGAGCGACGAAGACGTCCGGACCGGGTGGCTGGTGGGGTGCGACGGCGGGCGGAGCACCGTCCGCAAGCTCGCCGGGTTCGACTTCCCCGGGACCGAACCGGAGATCACCGGCTATCAGGCGGTCGTCGAGATGAGCGGGAGCGAGCGGCTCGGGGTCGGCTGGAACACCACCGACGTGGGGACGTACGTCAACGGGCCCTTCCCCGGCCGGATCCTCACCGTCGAGTTCGACGGGCCGCCCGCCGACCGTTCCGCGCCGATCACCGCCGAGGAGTTGCAAGCCTCCCTGCGCCGGGTGTCGGGCGTGGACGAGGTGGCCATCCACCGGGTGCACTCCTCGACCCGGTTCACCGACAACGCCCGGCAGACGAGCGGTTATCGCAAGGGCCGGGTGCTGCTCGCGGGGGACGCGGCGCACGTGCACTCGCCGTTCGGCGGGCAGGGGCTCAACCTCGGGCTCGGCGACGCAATGAACCTCGGCTGGAAGCTGGCCGCCGTGGTGCGCGGGACGGCCCCCGAATCCCTCCTCGACAGCTACACCGCGGAACGGCACCCGATCGGCGCCTGGGTGCTCGACTGGACCCGCGCCCAGATCGCCGTGATGCGCCCCGACCGGCACGCCCGCGCCCTGCGCCGGGTGGTCACCGATCTCGCGCTGACGACGGCCGGGACGACGTACCTCGTCAAGCAGATCTCGGGCGTCTGGCAGCACTACGACCTCCCCGGCGACCACCCGCTGACCGGGCAGAGCGCCCCGGACCTGGAACTCGCCGACGGCACCCGGCTCGGCGACCACCTGCACGACGGCCGCGCCCTGCTCCTCGACCTCGCCGACGACCCGAAGCTGCGCGCCCGCGCGGAGGGGTACGGCGACCGGGTGGACGTCGTCACCGCGGCCTGCCCGGGGCGGCCGGGGCTGACCGGTCTGCTCGTACGGCCCGACGGGTTCGTGGCCTGGGCCGCGGATGAGGATCATCAGGGAGACGACCTCGACGACGCCCTGACCCGCTGGTTCGTCGCCGCCTGAGTCCACGGGAGCCCACGGATCGGCGGCTTGACCCTGCCGCGACGTCAACGTCTCTACTGGTCCCATGCGGATCGGAGAACTCGCCGCCGCCGTCGGCGTCACCACGCGCACGGTGCGGCACTACCACCACCAGGGCCTGCTGCCCGAGCCCGAGCGGCTCTCCAACGGCTACCGGGACTACACCCTCCGGCACGCCGTCGTCCTCGCCCGTATCCGGCGGCTGACCGAGCTGGGGCTCGGGCTCGCCGAGGTGCGGGACGTCCTCGCGGACGACGCCGGCAAGGACCTCGTCGAGGTGCTCACCGAACTCGACGGGGACCTCGCCCGGCAGGAGGCGCAGATCCACGAGCGGCGGCAACGGCTGCGGGCCCTGCTGGACGCCGGCGAACTGCCCGCCGAGGGGCCCGTCTCGCCCGAACTGGCCGCCCTGTTCGCCGAGACGGCCCCGCGGCTCGCCGGCTCCCCGATGGCCGCCAAGGACCGTGAGGTGTTCGCCTTGATGGAGACGGTGGCGGACCCGGCGGACCGGGAGCGGCTGATGTCCCTTGCCGGCGCCATCGCCGGTTCACCGCAGGCGACGGCCCGGGCGGCCGAGGCCTACGCCCTGCTCGACGCGCTCGCCGACGCCGGCCTCGACGACCCCCGGGTGGCCGAGGCAGCCCGGGTCCTCGCCGACTGCATCCCCCAGGAGGTGTTCCCCGGCGACGTCATCGACCACGAGGACAGCTTCCTGCGCGCCCTCTACGCCGACCTCGCCCCGGCCCAGGCCGCGGCGATCCGCCGGGCCCTGGACATCGTCGTGGCCAGGAAAGCCGGAGAGCGGCCGTGAAGGCGGCGTACGCCGTGCTCCGGCACGAGCTGCGGCTGCTGGCGAGTCTGGTGCTGTGGGCCGCCCGGCGGACCAGAGGGACGGGGGCGCGCTTCGGGTACGCCCGGGGCCAGGGCGCCATGATGTTCGGGCTCGCCTTCGTGTGCGTGATCGAGACGGTCGGTGTGTCGGTGCTGCTGCGCAACTGGCCGGCCGTGCACCTCGTCCTCCTCGTCCTGGACGTCTACACCGTCCTCTTCGTCATCGGGCTGCACGCGGCCTCCGTCGTCCACCCGCACCTGCTGACCCCGGACGCGCTGCACGTCCGCAACGGCGTCCGGCTCGACCTGCGCATACCGCTGGACGCGATCAGGGCCGTACGGCGCGAGACGCGCTACCTGCACGAGAAGACGGCCGGCGAACTCGACGTGCCCATCGGCTCGCAGACCTCGGTGACCCTCGAACTCGCCGAGCCCGTCGCCCACTTCAGCCTGCTGGGCCGCCGACAGGAGGTGGGCGTGGTCCGCTTCCATGCCGACGACGCCACCGACCTCGTACGACAACTCACCACGACACGGCAGCTCACGCGGGCGCGAAGCGCACCTTCGTCGTCCCCGGGTCGGCCTCCGTCAACCGCACCGGCAGCCGTTCGCCCAGCGGGAGAGGTGCGTCGGCCTCGATCCGGCCTATGACGGCGGGCTGCTGCAACAGCACCTTCCCGACGGTCGGCTGACGCGGCTCGACCTCCACCACGCACCCGTCGAACACCTCCCCGACCCGGTCCTTGAGCAGGGCCGCCTCGACGATGTCGACGCACTCCCGTTCCAGGGTGCCCGCGCGCCGCGCGCCCTCGGCCATCTGCTTGGGAAGCGTGTCCAGCGCCATCAGCACCCAGTCGGGCGGCTCCTCGCCGGCGGCCGCCGCCAGGCACAGCTCCGAGGCGAAGCGGTCGGCCAGGCGGCGCAGCGGCGCGGTGCAGTGGGCGTAGGGGGCGGCGACGGCGGCGTGGGTGGTGACCGCGGGCAGGGCGCCGTCGCGGAAGACCGTGTAGCCGGCGCCGCGCAGCAGCGTGGTGCACTCCTGGAGGAAGGCCGCGTGGCGGGGGCGGCGCGGGTTCAGGGAACGGATCAGCGCGGCGTACGAGACATGGTGCGGCCACTCGATGTGCAGCGCGTGCGCGGTACGGCGCAGGCGGGCGACCGCTCCGTCGGGGGCGGTCGGGAGGGTGCGCAGGACGCCGGTGCCGTAGGCCAGCATCAGGTCGGCGGCGGCCATGCCGGTGAGCAGGGAGATCTGGGCGTTCCAGGCGTCGGCGGGCAGCGGGGCGCGGTAGCTGAGCTCGTAGGTGTGGTCGTACTCGACGATCTCCTGCTCCGGCACGTTGAGGGAGATGCCGCCGCGCTCCACTTCCAGACGTTCGCGGGCCTCGCCGATCTCCCTGAGCAGCGCGACGGGTTCCTCGGCGGTCTTCTCGTCGATCTGCTTCTGCACGCCCGCGTAGTCGAGCTTGGCCCGGCTGCGCACGAGGGCCCGGCGGACCTCGGCGGTCAGCGTCCGTCCGTCTCCGTCCAGGTCGATGGTCCACAGGACGGCCGGGCAGGTCTGGCCGGGGAGCAGACTGGCCGCGCCCTCGCTCAGCACGGTGGGGTGCAGCGGCACCTTCTCGTCGGGAAAGTAGAGGGTGTTCACACGGTGATGCGCCTCGGAGTCCAGTGCGCCGCCGGGTACGACGAAGGCGGCGACGTCGGCGATGGCGTACCGGACGCGGTAGCCGCCCTCGTGCCGGGACAGGTGCATCGCCTGGTCCAGGTCGTCGGCGGTGGGCGGGTCGACCGTGTAGAAGGGGATGTCGGTCGCGTCGTGGCCGGGCACGGCCGGGAACCTGGCGACGCCCTCGGCCTCCGCGAGGACCTCGGGTGGGAAGCTCTCGGGGATGTGCAGGTCGGCCCGGAGCGCGGCGAGCGCGGCCCGGAGGGGGGCCTCGGGGGCACCCTTGACGCGGATGTGGCGGCGGGGCATAGGACGAGCGTAGTCACAGGACGCCGGTCCGGCGCTTTACGCTGGCGCGAAGCGTCGATGATGAAACGTCGGTCGTGAACGTCGTTGGTGAAGAGGAGTACCCGTGCTGGTCCTGCTGCCGCCCTCGGAGGGCAAGGCGTCCTCGGGGCGTGGTGCCCCGCTGAAGCCGGAGTCGCTGTCCCTGCCGGGGCTCGCGGCGGCGCGCGAGGCCGTGCTCGCCGAGCTGGTCGACCTGTGCACCGGTGACGAGGAGAAGGCCCGCGAGGTTCTCGGGCTGAGCGAGGGGCTGCGCGGCGAGGTCGCCAAGAACGCGGCGCTGCGGACGGCGGGCGCGCGGCCGGCCGGGGAGATCTACACCGGGGTGCTGTACGACGCCCTCGGGCTCGCCTCCCTGGACGCCGCGGCGAAGAAGCGGGCCGCGCGGTCGCTGCTGGTCTTCTCGGGGCTGTGGGGCGCGGTCCGGGTGACGGACCGGATCCCGTCGTACCGCTGCTCGATGGGGGTGAAGCTGCCGGGGCTGGGCGCGCTGGGTACGCACTGGCGCAAGCCGATGGCCGAGGTGCTGCCGGAGGCGGCCGGGACGGGGCTGGTGCTGGATCTGCGGTCGGCGGCGTACGCGGCCGCGTGGAAGCCGAAGGGGGAGGTGGCCTCGCGGACGGCGACCGTGCGGGTGCTGCACGCGCCGACGCGGAAGGTGGTCAGCCACTTCAACAAGGCGACGAAGGGGCGGATGGTGCGCAGTCTGCTGGCCGCCGGGATCGCGCCCGGTGGTCCGGCTGAGCTGGTGGAGGCGCTGCGGGAGCTGGGGTACGAGGTGGAGGTGGCGGCGCCCGCGAAGGCGGGGCAGGCGTGGTCGCTGGATGTGCTGGTGACAGAGGTTCACTGACCCCCCACCCTGCCGCATTGCCGCATTGCCGCATTGCAGCATGCGCAATGAGCTTTGCGTGCTCTGCATCGCCTCGGCAGGATGGCGCCATGCCCACCTCCGTGCTGGACCTCGCGCCCGTCGTCCCCGTCGTCGTCATCGAGGACGCCGCCGCTGCCGTGCCGCTGGCGCGGGCGCTGGTGGACGGCGGGCTGCCCGCCATCGAGGTGACCCTGCGGACGCCGGCCGCGCTGGACGCCATCCGGGCCGTCGCCGGTGCGGTGCCGGAGGCGGTGATCGGTGCGGGTACGGTCCTCACGCCCGCGCAGGTGACCGAGTGCGTCGCGGCCGGGGCGCGGTTCCTGGTCAGTCCCGGGTGGACGGACGGGCTGCTGGCGGCGATGACCGCGTCCGGGGTGCCTTACCTGCCGGGGGTGTCGACCGCCTCGGAGGTGGTGGCGCTGCTCGAACGCGGGGTGCGGGAGATGAAGTTCTTCCCGGCGCAGGCCGCCGGCGGCACGGCGTATCTCAGGTCGCTCGCCGGTCCGCTGCCGCAGGCCCGCTTCTGCCCGACGGGAGGGATCGGCCCGGACAACGCGCCGGAGTACCTCGCCCTCCCCAACGTCGGCTGCGTGGGCGGCACCTGGATGGTCCCGGCGGACGCCGTCGCCGCCGGGGACTGGGCCCGGGTCCGGGAGCTGGCCCGGGCCGCGGCGGGGCTCAGGAACGGGGTCAGGGACGCAGGTGGGACGTGTCGTTGAAGAGCCGTACGCTCGCGTTGCCGTCCGCGTAGTACGCCACCGCCGACAGCGAGGCCGCCGACAGTTCCATGCGGAACAGGGACTGGAGCGGGGCGCCGAGGGCGAGTTGCACGAACGTCTTGATCGGCGTGACGTGCGTGACGAGCAGGACCGTGCGGCCGGCGTAGGCCGCGATCAGCTTGTCCCGGGTGGCCGCGATCCGCGCCGCCGTCTCGGCGAAGCTCTCGCCTCCGCCGGTGGGGTGGGCCGACGGGTCGGCCAGCCAGGTGGTCAGGTCGTCGGGGTAGCGCTCGCGGACCTCGCCGAAGGTGAGGCCCTCCCAGGCGCCGAAGTGCGTCTCCTTGATGCCCTCCTCGATGGTGACGTCGAGGCCGAGGCGTTCGGCGACGGCCGCGGCGGTCTGCCGGGTGCGGGTGAGGGGGGAGGCGAGGATCGTCTCGATCGTGCCGCGCCGGGCGAGGGCCTCGGCGGCGCGCTGCGCCTGCTCCAGGCCGACGGGAGACAGTTCCGGGTTGGTGCCGCCGCTGCCGGAGAAGCGTTTCTGGGGGGTGAGGGGGGTTTCGCCGTGGCGGAGGAGCACGAAAGTCGCGGGGGCGCCGAGGTCGGGGGCGGAGCTCCAGCCGGGGCTCGCTACGGTGCGGGCGGCGCGGGTGTCGGCGACGGTGGTGGGGTCGGTGGTCGTCACAGTGCCGGTGCGTGGGGGCTGGTCGCGCCCACGCGGCGGAGCCGCGAATGTCTCAGCCCCGCGCCCCTCACGGGGCGCTGCCGACGCGGTTCGTACCTTCGCGCCCGCGTCCAGCTCAGCCGTCGACGCCGAAGCCGACCACTGCTCGCCCCGCTTGCCCGCGTCCATCGCCTCGTTCGCCAAGCGGTCCGCGTGCTTGTTGCTCTCCCGCGGGATCCACTCGTACGTCACCTGTCCCGCCGGGAAGACCCGGGACGCCTCCGTCGCCAGCGGCTTCATGTCGGGGTGTTTGATCTTCCAGCGGCCGGACATCTGCTCGATGACCAGCTTGGAGTCCATGCGGACGTGGACGGCGGCGGTCGGGTCCAGGGCGTGGGCCGCGCGCAGGCCCGCCAGCAGTCCCCGGTACTCGGCGACGTTGTTGGTGACGACGCCGAGGTACTCGGCCGCCTCCGTCAGCGTCTCGCCGGTCGCCGCGTCGATGACCACCGCGCCGTAGCCGGCCGGCCCCGGGTTGCCCCGGGAGCCGCCGTCCGCCTCGACGATGAACTCCCTTGCCACGTAAGCCCCTTGTGTCTTCTTGCGACCCTTGCAGTCCTTATAGACCCTTGCGGGACTTACAACCTCTAACGGCAGCTGTTTCTTCCAGCAGCCCTTAGAGGCTCTTGCAACTGCAACCTCTTACAGGCCCGACTCGGCCGTACGCACCAGGATGCGGCGGCAGTTCTCGCAGCGCACCACCGTGTCGGGTGCGGCCGCGCGGATCTCGCTGAGCTCGGTGATGGCGAGCTCCTGGCGGCAGCCCTGGCAGGTGCGGGCGTACAGCTTGGCGGCGCCGATGCCGCCCTGCTGCGCGCGCAGCTTGTCGTAGAGCTTCAGCAGGTCCTCCGGGACCGAGCCCGCGATGACCTCGCGCTCCTTGGTGACCGTCGCCACCTCGGCGTCGATCTGCTCGGCGGCGGCGTCCCGGCCGGCGGTCGCCTCGTCGATCCGGCCCTGGACCGCGCCGACCCGCTCGGTCAGCTCGGCGACCCGCTCCTGCACGGACTCGCGGCGCTCCATGACCTCCAGGACGACGTCCTCCAGGTCGCCCTGGCGCTTGGCGAGGGAGACGATCTCCTTCTGGAGGTTCTCCAGGTCCTTCGGGGAGGTGACCGCGCCGGAGTCGAGGCGCTGCTGGTCACGGGCGGCGCGCTGGCGCACCTGGTCCACGTCCTGCTCGGCCTTGGTCTGCTCGCGGGCGGTGTCGCTCTCCTCGGTCTGCGCGGCCACGAGCAGGTCGCGCAGCTGGGTGAGGTCCTTGGTCAGCGACTCGATCTCGGCGTGCTCGGGCAGCGACTTCCGCTTGTGCGCCAGCTGCTGGAGGCGGACGTCCAGGGCCTGGACGTCGAGGAGTCGGATCTGGTCGGCGGGCGCGGCGTTCAGTTGGGGGCTCCAAGGGACGGTGAGTGGCTGGTCCAGGGGTCGGTGACCGTCTTGGAGACGTGCACGCGCAGTTCCCAGCCATGGCGGTCGGAGATTTCGTCGAGCTGGGTGGCGGCCAGCTCGCACCAGGGCCATTCGGTGGCCCAGTGCGCCGCGTCGAGCAGCGCGAGGGGGCTGTGGGCGACCGCTTCCGACGCCGGGTGGTGGCGCAGGTCGGCGGTGAGGAAGGCGTCCACCCCGGCGGCGCGTACGACGTCGAAGAGGCTGTCGCCGGAGCCGCCGCTGACGGCGACCGTGCGGACGAGGGCCTCGGGGTCGCCGGCGACGCGGATGCCCTGTGCGGTGGCGGGGAGGCGGGTCGCGGCCCGCTCCGCCAGCTCCCGGACGGTGACCGGGTGGTCCAGCTCGCAGACCCGGCCGAGGCCCCGGCGGCCCTCCGGGTCGGTCGGGTCCGGCACGAGGGGGCGTACGACCCGCAGGTCCAGGGCGCCCGCGAGTGCGTCGGAGACGCCCGGGTCGGCGGTGTCGGCGTTGGTGTGGGCGACGTGCAGCGCGATGTCGTTCTTGATCAGGGTGTGCACGGCCCGGCCCTTGAAGTGGGAGGCCGCGACCGTCGTCGTACCGCGCAGGTAGAGCGGGTGGTGGGTGACCAGCAGGTCGGCACCGAGCTTCACCGCCTCGTCGACGATCTGCTGGACCGGGTCGACGGCGAAGAGGACCCGCGTGACCTCCTGGTCGGGGTCGCCCACGACCGTACCGACCGCGTCCCAGGACTCGGCCCGCTCGGCGGGCCACAGGTTGTCCAGCGCGGCGATGACTTCTGACAGACGGGGCACGGGGAAAGGCTACCTGCCTGTTCCACGGGGCTGTACCTGCTCGCCCACGGGAGGCAACGGGCAGCACACCCGCCACCGTTTCCTCAGGCGAATCGCCGAGTGTGCACCCGTATGTGTGAAGTAGCCGTCTGCCGGTCCCCCGCCTGTGCGTACGAAAACTAGCTTCGTGGCCGGAGGTGACCGAACGATGACGGCCTGTGCAATCGAACCCCCGTCTGCGGACGAGGACGACAGCGCGCCAGGGGCGGGCTGCACCATCGCGGTGGACGGGTCGTACGCGGCCCGGCTGGCCCAGCAGGAAGGTTCCTGGTACCCGGAGCGGTGGACGCTGGACGGCCCCGAGCCCTACGCCGTCCCGCTCCCCGGCAACCAGCCGGAGGAGCCGGGCACGGAGGTGCAGCCGATGGGCGACGGACGGGTGCTCATCCGCCGGCTGGTGGACGGGCGGCACCACTTCACCCTGCTGTATCCGACCGGGCCGGGCACCGGTGAGCTGCCGCTGGGCGCGGTGGAGTGCCCGGACGAGGGCGCCTCGCTACGGCTGCTGCCGCCGGCGCCGGGGGGTGTGCGGGCGTATGCGCTCGCGGTGGGGCCGCGCTCCTCCGCCGTCTGGCTGGTGGCGGGCGGGGCCTTCGGGCCGGAACAGCTCGCGGTGGTGCCGGGGCGTTGCTCGGGCGGGGTCTGGCTGGACCGGGCCGGGCGGATGCTGGCCCTGGACCGGGAGCTGGGCGGGCGGACCAAGGCGGTCGTGGTCGATCTGGAGCGGGGCGGCGAGGTGTCGCCGCTGCTGCAGATCGCGGCGGACAGCGACGACCGGCTGCTGCTCGCCGACCCGGACAGCGGGCTGATCCTGGTCGGCTCGGACGCGCCCAGCCCCGGGCAGGAACGGTTGGGCTGGGGTGTCCTCGGCAGCACGCTGCCGGTGCGCTTCCCGGAGAGCCTGCGGGTGCCGGAGTGCCCGGACTGCGTGGTGACGCCGTTCGCCGTCCAGCCGGGGCAGGTGCTGGTGCCGGAGAGCTGCGGGGTGGCGCTGCGGATCGACGGTCCGCTCGGCAGCTGGGTGGGCGCCTGGCGGCCGAGAGCGCGCAGGATGTGCCATCTCCCGGCGCCGGAAGGGTGGTTGGCCGGCGCCGGGTTGTGGACGCAGGACGGGGTGCTGCGGCTGCCGTACGCCTCGGGGGAGGTCCCGTGCGGTGTGGCGGCGGTGGCGGTGCCCTGGGGGGAGACGGGGGAAACGGGGGGTTCGGGGGAAACCGAGGGAGCGGGGATGGCGGGGGAGTACGGGGGGCCGGGGGACGCGGGCCCGGGGGATCCGGTTCATGACGGCGCGGCTGCCGGGGCGTCGGGTACGCCCGGGGAGCCGACGGAACCGGACCCTCCGGGACCTGTCGTGGCCCGCCCGGTGCCCCTTCAACAGGCCCCGTTGGCACGGCTTGTAACGAACTAGCACCGGTCGGCGTGCCCGCCTGGAAACGCCCCGTGGTGCGCCCGATAAAATCGCCGCGCTGTAGAAAGATCATGTTGACGGGGTGAATTCTTCCGATGAGCGACGCCAGCACGTCCCAGCCGCTGTCCGCCGACCTTCAGGAAACGGACGGCCACGGCAAGCACCGCGGTCATGTCTCGGGGCAGGACAGCGAGACGGCCCCCAGCGGCCGGCACCGCAAGCCGGAGCCGGCCGAGTCGGCGGCCTGACGGTACGTAAGAGGGAGGGGCCCATCAGATTACTGGTGGGCCCCTTTTCCATGCCGTCGCGGCGGCGCCAGGGGCGACGTACCCAGCCGGGGGCGTACCGGTCGAGTCAGCCGCGTTCTGCGTGATCACCTCGGTGGACCGCAACGTCGTACCGGTCGGCCAGTAACCGGGTCTCGCGGAGCAGCCTCCACATGCCCTCGGTCACTCTCTTTGCGACGTACTCATCACCTGCGCCCGGCACCCGCTTCTCTCATCAATATTGATCAACCTGAGCATCTTGATCCTGTTGACATGGCCCTCCACGACGCCGGAGTTCCAGGGAGGGTGAGGCCGGTGGTGACGGCGTCGCGGTCGCGCAGGAGAGGCTGGGCAGTTCGGCGGTGGCGCCGATCACTCGGCCCGACGGATACAGGTACATCACTGCCGCTTCAGCCCCAGCACCTCCGCCGCCGCGAACGTCTCCCCCGCCGGCCGGTCCGCATAGTGCGGGGTGAGCAGGGCGTCGAGTTCGTCGTAGCTGAAGGTGTCCTGCTTGCTGTCGAACTTGGCCTGGACGCGCGGTCGTTCGACGATCGCGACCATGCCGCCGTGCACGACGAGCAGCTGGCCGTTGATCCGTTCGGCGGCCGGTGCGGCCAGGTAGCCGACGAGCGGGGCGACATGCTCGGGTGCGAGGGGGTCGAGGCCTTCGGCGGGCTGCTCGAAGCCGGCGAAGACGTCCTCGGTCATCCGGGTGCGGGCGCGCGGGCAGATCACGTTGGCGGTCACGCCGTACTTGGCGAGGGCGAGGGCCGTGGAGGTGGTGAGGCCGACGATGCCGCCTTT
The DNA here is from genome assembly GCF_019091475.1 of Streptomyces sp. GbtcB6. Lineage (NCBI taxonomy): Bacteria > Bacillati > Actinomycetota > Actinomycetes > Kitasatosporales > Streptomycetaceae > Streptomyces > Streptomyces sp. GbtcB6. The sequence goes on from NZ_JAGXJL010000016.1 coordinate 30,319, forward strand.
CGCGGCCGCGTAGTTGGGCTGGCCCGCGGAGCCGGCGAGGAAGGCCTCGGAGGAGGTGTTCACGATCCGGCCGTAGACCTTCTCGCCTCCCGCCGCCTTGGACCGGTCCCGCCAGTGCGCCGCCGCGAAGTGGGTGGTGTTGAAGTGGCCCTTGAGGTGGACCCGGATCACCGAGTCCCACTCGTCCTCGGTCATGGAGAAGACCATGCGGTCGCGCAGGATCCCGGCGTTGTTGACGAGGATGTCCAGCTTTCCGTAATGGGCTGTCGCGAGTGTGAGAAGGTCTCGCGCCTGTGAGAAGTCCGCGACATCGCCGGTGTGGGCGACCGCCTGGCCGCCCGCCGCGCGGATCTCCTCGGCGACCTGCTCGGCGGGTGCCGTGGAGGCCGCCCCCGAGCCGTCCCGGCCCGGCTGGCCGAAGTCGTTGACGACGACGGCCGCGCCCAGCCGGGCCAGTTCGAGTGCCTCGGCCCGGCCCAGGCCCCGGCCCGCGCCGGTGACGATCGCGCTGAGCCCGTCGAGCGGTCTGTCCTGCATGCGGCCCGGCATACGGCGGCCCCTCAGATCTCTATGCAGGTACGCAGGGCGGTGCCCGTGCGCATCTGGTCCAGCGCCTCGTTGATCTCCGCCAGCGGCACCCGGTGGGTGATCAGGCCCTCCAGGTCGATGCGGCCCGCCCGCCACAGGGCGATCGTCCGTTCGTAGGAGCGGACCACGTCTCCGCCGCCGTACATGGACGGCAGGATCCGCTTCTCGTCGAAGAACAGCTCGAACATGTTGAGCTGGAGGAAGTCGTCCATGGCGCCCGCGCCGACGACCACCAGGGTGCCGCCGCGCCGGGTGTTCTCGTACGCGGTCCGGGCGGTGGCAGACCTGCCGACGACCTCGAAGACGTAGTCGAAGCCCTCGCCGGCGGTGACCTCCTGCTTGGCGCCGGGCAGTTCGTCGGGCGAGACCGCCTTCGTCGCGCCGAACCTGAGTGCCGACTCACGCCGCGACTCGACCGGGTCGACGGCGACGATCTCGGCCGCGCCCCTGAGCCGCGCCCCCTGGATCGCCGAGATCCCGACGCCCCCGCACCCGATGACGGCGACCGACGAACCGGCCTCCACATCGGCCGTGTTGAGGGCCGCGCCGAGCCCGGTGGTGACCCCGCAGCCGATCAGCGCGGCGATGTCGAAGGGCACGTCGTCCGGGATCGGCACCGCGCACCCGGCGTCGACCACGACCTCCTCGGTGAAGGTGCCGGTGCCCGCGAAGCCGAAGACGTCTCCGCCGGGGCGCCGGAAGTTGGGGGTGCCGGCGTTCATGAACCCGGCCAGGCAGAGCTCGGTCTGCCCGCGCTTGCAGGCGGGACACGCCCCGCAGGCCGGGAGCCAGCAGACGACCACCCGGTCGCCGGGCTTCACCCGGGTGACGCCCTCCCCCACCTCCAGGACCTCGCCCGCGCCCTCGTGGCCCGGCACGAACGGTCCCGGCTGCGGCAGCACCCCGCTCATCGCCGACAGGTCCGAGTGGCACAGCCCCGTGGCGCGCACCCGGATGCGCACCCTGCCGGGCCCGAATCCCACCGCCTCGACGTCGTCGAGGACATCCAGCTTCTCCTGGCCGATCTCGTGCAGTACGGCTGCGCGCATGGTGCGGCTCCCCTCAACTGCTCAGCTGCTCAACTGATCAAGAGTGTTCGACGATCGTGTCGGCGAGGACGGGCGCGTCCTCGCGCTCGACGGCGCTGACGGCGACCCGGACGTCCCCGTCACCCCGCCACATGCGGATCCGGAGCGTCTCCCCCGGGTACACCACCCCGGCGAACCGGGTCGTGTACGACCGCACCCGGCTCACGTCCCCGTCGAGCAGCGTGTCCACGACCGCCTTGAGCGTCATGCCGTAGGTGCACAGCCCGTGCAGGATGGGCCGGTCGAAGCCGGCGCGCTTGGCGAAGTCCGGGTCGGCGTGCAGCGGGTTGTAGTCGCCGGAGAGGCGGTAGAGCAGGGCCTGGTCCTCGCGGATCGGGCGCTCGACGGTCCGGTCGGGCTCACCTGCGGGCGGGTCGAGCCGGGTCGAGGGGCCGCGGTCGCCGCCCCAGCCGCCCTCCCCGCGTACGAAGATCTGCGCGTCGTTGGTCCACAGCGGGCCGTCGGCGTCCGCGACGTCGGTGCGCATCACGAGGACGGCCGCCTTGCCCTTGTCGTGGACGGCGGCGATCCTGCCGGTGGCGGTGGCGGTGCCCGCGACCGGGATGGGTCGGTGCAGGGTGAGGGACTGGCCGCCGTGCAGCACCTTGGCGAGGTCGACGTCGATGCCGGGCATGGACAGTCCGCTGATCACCCCGGGCGAGCCGGCGCCCGCGACGGTGGCGAAGCTGGGCAGCACGTGCAGCCGGGTCTCCAGGGTGTAGCGCAGTTCGTCGGGGTCGGTGGCGGGGCGGCCCGCGCCGATGCCGAGGTGGTAGAGCTGGACGTCCCGGCGCTCCCAGCCGATCTCCCCGGACCGGGGTTCGGCGGCGAGGGCCTTGGCTGCGTCGATGGGCATACGGCTCCTGAGGTGTCTCAAGACCTCGGCACGGCCGTCCGCACCGTCGGCCGCACCGAGGTCGTCCACGGGGCGGGCTAGGGGGTGTCCGGCGGATCACGTCGGCGTCGCGGCCCCTGGCACGCGCATCCGCCGCACCAGATCCCGCTCGGCCCGGCCGGGAAGCGCCGTCTCTTCCAGCCGACCTGATCCGCCGGACACTCCCTAGAACGCGTTTCAGTCCGGCGCCCCTTGTATAGCCCAGCGCTCGACACTTGTGAAGGCTCCTGACGTCGTGTCAGATGCAGCTCTGCCGGGCCAGGACATTTGTCCTGCCCGCGGCCGTACATCCGCCTCTGCCGGACGAGCGTGCCCTTCCGTAGGGTCGTATCGCCGGACTGGAGTACGGATCGGGGGAGAACGAGATGTCGTGGTGGCAGCAGGTGAGATGCCAGGCGGAGACCTGGCGGACGGCGCGGGCCCAGTGGCGGGAGGAGATGGAGCGCTTCAAGGAGCAGCAGAAGGCAGCCCGGAAGAACGGTGAGGTGCCCGAGCACGCGGGCCCGCCGCCCTCCGGGTTCGCCCTGCTCCCCTGGCTGCTGATGGGGATGGGCTCCCTGTCCAACCTGCTCCAGGGCAAGACGGCCAACCCGCTGATCGGCGCCTTCGGCCTGCTCGCCTTCAACTCCCTGTACATCTACGTGACCTTCCGCTCCTTCCGCAAAGAGGCCCGGAACGCCACCTCCACCCGCGTCGCCCTGCTGCTGATGGGCCTGCTCACCACCGGCCTGGCCCTCGGCTACGGCGGCAACTGGCTGATGTTCTTCCCGCTGCTCGGCCTCGCCGCGGGTGCGGTGCTGCGCGGACCCTGGCTGGGCCGCGCCGGGATCCTGCTCGCCTGCTTCGCGGGCGCGGCCTCCTGGTACCGGGACGGCTCCGACGCCATCACCATCGCCTACGGCACCTTCCTGTCGACGATGATCACCGCCGCGATCCTCTCCCTCTCCGAGGCCGTGCGGGAACTGCGCGCCGCCCGCGAGGAGCTGGCCCGGCGGGCGGTCGAGAAGGAGCGGCTGCGCTTCTCCCGGGATCTGCACGACCTGCTCGGCCACACCCTCTCGGTGATCGTCGTGAAGTCGGAGGCGGCCCGGCGGGTCGCGCCCCGTGACCTGGCCGCGGCGCTGTCGCAGATCTCCGACATCGAGTCGGTCGGCCGGCAGGCGCTGACCGAGATCCGGGAGGCGGTGACCGGCTACCGGGAGGGCAGCCTGGCCGCCGATCTCTCCCGGGCCCGTTCGGCCCTCAAGGCGGCGGGCGTCGAGCCGGTGGTCCGGCAGGCGGGGGCGCCGCTCGCCCCGCAGACCGAGACGCTGCTCGGCTGGGTGGTGCGCGAGGCGGTCACCAACGTGGTCCGGCACAGCGACGCCACGTGCTGCGAGATCACCGTCGACAGCGCCGCCGGGCGGGCCCGGCTGACGGTCGCCGACGACGGCTCGGGCGCGGTGGCCGCCGAGCCCTGCCGGGAGGGCATCGGCGGCACCGGCCTGAAGGGGCTGACCGAGCGCCTCGCGGCGGCGGGCGGCTCCCTCAGGGCCGGCCCGGCGCCGCGCGGCGGCTTCACGGTCACCGCGGAACTCCCCACCGAGGCGCTGGAGCTGCTGACCTCAGCGGCTCCTACGGCGCCCACGGCGAGCTGACGACCCAGCTCACGTCGTCGGTCCAGGACGTGGCGCTGTCCCAGGCGTTGGAACCGCCGTCGCTCGCTATGTAGAGGTTGTAGTTGTAGTGGCGGAGGTATTTCGTCGGGTAGTTGTACGACGCGAAGGACGTGCCCGTGCCGCTCTTGCCGGTCGTCGGGCAGAAGGTGGCGTCCTGCCGATACGTGGTGGTGCCGTCCATGGGCTGCCGGTAGATCTTGTAGTTGTAGTGCCGCAGGTAGTCGCCGGGGTAGTTCCGGGACTCGAAGGAGACGCAGGAGCTGTCGGCGAGGCCGGGGCGGACGATCCAGGTGGCGTCGCCCTTGTCGAGGGCGGAGCTGCCGGAGGTGATGGCGGACAGCACACCGGCGTTGTTCTGGTGGCGCACGTAGTCGGCGGTGCAGCAGGACGTCGTGGCCTTCAGGGAGATCTCCGAGGCGGAGCCGAGGGTGCCGGTGGAGCCGGTCGCACCGCCGTAGCCGACGGAGACGATGTTGGACTGGACGGTGTCGTCGGCGGCGTCGGTCGGGATGCCGGAGGTCATCACGCCCTCGAAGAACGAGCCGATGGAGCCGTTGCTGTTGTCACCGCCGGTGCCGAGGACGATCGCGCCCTCCTGGTGCATCGGCGAGTAACCGCTGCTGGTGCTGGGCTCACTGCCGGAATAGGTGGTGGTGAGACCGCCGGATTGCGCGTTTCCCCATTTCAGTGCGAAATGGTCCTGCCCGTTGTTCTTCAGCAACGCGGTGACGAACGGTATCGCGCCGGTGCCCGTGTTGGACGAGTTGGTGCTGTAGCCGAGGTTGGACTCGAACAGCCCGTTCTCCAGGTCCGCCTGCACCCAGGGGCCGGAGCCGTAGCAGGGCGAGAACCAGCACTCGGTGCCGAAGTTGATGGCGTCCATGTGGCCGTTGCCGGTGTCCTTGTTGTTGGTCTCGGCGTTGCCGTAGTCGAAGCAGCAGCTGCCGTTCACATGGGTGCCGGAGGTGACCATGTACATCCCCTCGGCGGCGCCGTTGGTGGCGACTCCCGAGGTGGCGTTGTTGCGGTAGCCCATGCCGGCCGAGATCTCCAGGCCGTAGACCTGGTGCCCGCCGACGGTCACCGGCAGCGCGTCCGCAGGGGACCCGACATCGGCCGCGCCGGCCCCGCCCGCACCCTCGACCGTGAGGTCGTTGTGCTTGCTGGACTGGTCGTAGATCCTGGTGATGATGCAGGTCGTACCGGCGCAGAAGGAGTTCTGCGCGGCCGCGTTGGCGTAGCCGCCGGTGGCCAGCAGGCCGATGTTGGCCGTGGCGCTGTCCGAGGCGCGCTGCACCTGGTAGAGGGAGCCGCTGTACGACGAGTACAGCGCCCGGACCATGCTGTGCGCGGCGACGCACGGGGTGCCGGCGGCGGCGTAGACGTCACAGGGCAGCGAACTCGCGGCGGCCGCCTCGGGGGCGCCGGCCCCGACGACGAGCGCGGCGACGGTCGCGAACGCCGCGAGCGCCGACAGCACGGCTCTCCTGACGCGCGGCGGACAGGAGCGCAGGACTCGTACAGGCACTGAGAACACGGTGCACCTCTTCTTGGTTCCTCGTAGGGCGGTGCGGGTTCTTGCCGTCCGATATCCCGAACGCCGTTCGATCGAAATACCGAACCTATTCAGCTGTCGAAATACCGACCATTCGCCGACCATTCGGGGAATTGCCGAGGTGATTGTTTGAGCACGGTCAACCGCCGTCAAGACCTGCGGCGCGGAACAATAACCACTCTTTAACCTCGATCGTTTACGAGGGTCCGCCGGCTTGCCGACGGACCCTTTGTGGTGAGTGTCGGCGGGGATTTTCGGAGTCCGGCGGGAAGGCGCTGGTCAGCCGAGGGCTGCTTGCCCAGGTGCGGCCGCGGGCGGCTGAGCGGTCCACGTGGTGCGGTGGGCCCACCGCCGAAGCCGGGGACGGCGCGTCTCGGGGACTCGGGCAACCCGCGGTCCGTGCCCGGCAGCGACACGCCCGGTCCGGACTGCGGCGTCCGCCGTTGTCCCCGCCGACGCCACGGGACCACCGCTAGCCGGCGGAGCGGAAGATGGGCCAGCCGACCTCCGTGACCAGGTCGTCGTCGCCGGCCACGTCGAGGGGGCTGCGCAGGTAGTACTCGCGCAGCGGGCCGTCGACACCGATCTCGTGGCGTGCGGTGTAGGTGCCCAGGTCACCGTAGGTGAGATCGATGGTGTGCAGGGGTCCGCGGTGGACGGCGACCGCGAGTTCCGCGCCGGGCACGACCAGTGCATCGACCCGGCCGACCGGGCGGGCATCGCCGTCGACAGGGACGAACACGAGCGCCTCACCGCGCTCGTCCTGGAGCAGATCATTGGCGAACAGCCCGCCCATCGGGCCGGTGCGGCGCAGTCCCCGGGCCGTGGCGAAGCCGTGCAGCTCGCCGAGGGCGCCCTGCCACCAGCTCACCGCGTCCTGTCGGTCGACGACCTCGCGGATCCCGAACGCCGGCTGCTCGCGGACCGTGCGGTACTCGATGGTCGAACCGTGCTTCGGGCGGGCCAGCAGCTCGCGCAGCGATTCGACGGCGCTCCGGGCCTGTTCGAGCCGGTCCTCCAAGCGTGCGAGATGCGCACTGATCAGCTCGTTGCGCGTGCTCACGTCCTCTGCGGCCAGCACGGCCTTCACATCCGCCACCGGCATGTCCAGGTCGCGCAGGCGCAGGATCACCTGTGCCGTGGGCACCTGGTCCAGGGAGTAGTACCGGTAGCCGGTGCCCCGGTCGACATCGGCCGGCGCGAGCAACCCCACCTCGTGGTAGTGCCTCAGCGTCTTGACGCTCAGATGGGTCACACGGGAGAACTCGCCGATCGTCAGACCTGTGTCCATGGCGCCAGTGTCAACCCTCCCCCTGCCGGAGGGTCCAGCAGAAGACCCCCGGTTGACTCTCCCGTGAAGGTACGGCCCAACGTTTGCAGCGTGCACCGCACAGTGCCGAGGTCATCGAAGGAGCCCCCATGAACACCATCGACCAGCCGGCTGTACTGCCCGACGTCGTCGCCGCCCACATCGCGGCGGTCAACGCCTTCGACACGGATGCCATCATGGCGACCTTCTCCGACGATGCCCTGGTCAACGACGCGCGCCGCGAATTCGTCGGTACCGCCTCGATCCGCGCCTGGGCGCGCCGCGAACTGGTCGACGACAAGGTCACCATGGACGTGACCGAGGTCGCGCGCCACGGCAGCGTAACGGTCGTACGGGCACGCTACGACGGCGAGTACGACAAGACGAACCTGCCCGACGAGCTGGTGCTCACCAACTACCTCACAGTCACCGACGGCAAGATCACCTCACTGATCATCGTGCGCAACGAGCCGGCTCCCTACTGAAGGCAGGCCCTCGGGCCGGCGTCGACAGCGTTCGCGAAAGGAACATCCCATGAGCACACTGGTCACCGCGGAGTTCTTCGCTCAGCCCGGCCGCGGCGACGACGTCGCGAAACTGCTGCTGGACATCCTGGGCGAGAGCCTCAAGCACGAGGGCTGCGAAGAGATCCGCATCCTGCGCGACCAGAGCGACGCCGACCACGTCACGGGTCTGACCCAGTGGACGGAGGCGCACAACTACACCGACTATCTCGCCTGGCGCACGGCACACGGCTTCACCTCCACCTTCGAGGCCATGCTCACCCGCCCGATGGTGATCCACTACTACGACGAGATCTACCAGGGCCAGGGCATCGCAGCGCGCTGAGAGCCCTGGTCAGGACGGGACCGTCGGCCGTCTACCATCGCACCGCGGCCGGTCTTCCCCAGCACACGGCCGGCGCCCTTGGAGGAAACGTGCCTACCGCAGATGAGCTGATCAGCCCCGACAGCGTCCGCCGCCTGGCCGCCATCCTCCAGGAGACCTCTTCCGGAAACGCCGACTGGCAACGCGTTGCCGGCAGCCAGTCGGTACTCGGCACCCTCGGCCTCAGCGAGCGGGCCCGGATCGTGGGCGACGCCGTCCTGGCCGACTGCGACGGCGACTACGAGAAGCTGGCACACGCGGTACGCAAGGCCCTGATCCGCCCGGACCTGACCGGTTGGATGATCTGGCCCGTCACCGAAGCCGTCGCCACTGCGGCCACCGAGTCCGGCACCGACCGGCACTTCGACGACGGCCTCCACCTGCTCGCGCAGCTCACGCCCCGCCTGACGGGCGAGTTCGCGCTGAGGACCTTCCTCAACGCAGACCTGGAGCGCACCCTGGCAACCGCACGAACGTGGACCGACTCCCCGGATCCGGCCGTGCGGCGGCTGGCGAGCGAGGGCACCCGCCCCAGACTCCCCTGGGCGCGGCAGGTCCCCGAGCTCAACCGCAGGCCCAAGGCCACCGTCCCCCTGCTGGACAGGCTCCGCACGGACAGCTCGCAGGTGGTGCGTCGCTCGGTGGCCAACCACCTCAACGACATCTCCCGTCTCGACGCCGCCCTGGCCGCCGAGGTCGCCGCGCGATGGATGCACAACCCGGTGTCCACCACGCCGGCCCTGGTGCGGCACGCCATGCGCACGCTCGTCAAGAAGGGCGAGCCGGCGGCGCTGGAGCTGGTCGGTTTCCACGGCAGCCGCGACGATCTCGAAGTGGTGGGACCGCTGGCGGAGGAGACCGAGATCTCCATCGGCGGGACCCTCGTCTTCTCGGCACGCGTCACGAACGCCTCCGACCAGCCGGTCTCCCTGGCCATCGACTACGTCATCCACCACATGAAGGCGAACGGGAAGCAGGCGCCCAAGGTCTTCAAGCTCGCGAAGCGCGGCCTGGCCCCCGGAGAGTCGGCCGAGCTGACGCGCAGCCATTCGTTCCGCCCCATCAGCACGCGCGTCTACTACCCGGGGGCCCACGCCGTGCAGCTTCAGGTCAACGGTCACCAGTTCGACAAGGTGGACTTCAGGCTCGTGGAGGCCGAAGAGGCATCGTGACCACTTCCGCACGAGACTCGCCGGACGGCAGTCGCCGCCGGCAACGCAGTGCCGCATACAGACATGTCGGGCTGGTCGATCGTGCTGGTGCGACTGCCCTGCCTCCCTCATGCGGCCGCTTCCCACGAGCGGCACCGACAAGGACATCGAAATACTGACGCCGCGCCACCGACCGCCGGTCCTGCAGCGGCAGATCGACAGGCCGCGCATCACCCCGGCGGACCGCGCCATTCCTGACCGCGCTCCTTCACCGGGTGCCTCGCGCCCGGCTGCGCAGGACCCGCTGCTCTTCGTCAGCTGGGAAGCGCCTCTTTCGATCGCCTGTTGGACGACGCCCCTCGTGAAAGCCCGAGGCTAGGCTTGGGCTGTGTACGAGCCTGCGAACGAGATGCCCCGGGACCACCGGCCCGCCAAGTCCATCAGGGTGCTGCTCGCCGAGGACCAGGGGATGATGCGCGGGGCTCTCGCCTTACTGCTCGGGATGGAGCCGGACATCGAGGTGGTCGCCCAGGTCGGGACGGGCGACGCGATCACGGACGCCGTGCTGGTCCACCGGCCCGACGTGGCCCTCCTCGACATCGAACTGCCGGGCATCAGCGGCCTGGACGCGGCCGCGGAGCTGCGCGAGCAGGCGCCGGACTGCCGGGTGCTGATCCTCACCACCTTCGGCCGGCCCGGCTATCTGCGCCGGGCGATGGAGGCGGGGGCGGCCGGGTTCCTCGTCAAGGACGGGCCGGTGGAGGAGCTGGCCCAGGCGATCCGACGGGTGCTCACCGGGGAGACCGTGGTCGACCCGGCGCTTGCCGCGGCCGCGCTCAGCGCCGGGCCGAACCCGCTCACCGCCCGCGAGTGCGACGTACTGAAGGCGTCGGTGGACGGCGCGACCGTCGCCGACATCGCGGCGAAGGTGCATCTGTCGGAGTCGACGGTCCGCAACTACCTCTCCGCCGCGATCGGCAAGACCGGCACCCGCAACCGCGCGGAGGCGGTGCGGGAGGCCCGGCAGCAGGGGTGGCTGTGACCTCCCGGCGAGCCGCCCGAGGGCGTTACTTCGTCACCTCCGCCGACTGGTAGACCGTGCCCTGCGGGGCCACGCAGACGAACCAGTTCGCCGTCGGGAAGCCGTCCACCGTACGGATCGCGTTGCCGTCGTCCTGCGCCGAGAAGCCCACGGCGAGGCGGGCCACGCTGGTCCGCCCGTCCTTCCAGCCGCAGGTGACCTCCTGGGCGCTCTTGGCGACCATGCCGATCACCAGCCGCTCCGAGCTCGCGGAGTCGGACGAGAACCGGGTCGCCATGGACTCCAGATCCGTGCCCGCGTAGAACTCCAGTGTGCGGACGGTGTTGAACATGACCTGCTGGACGTGCTCCTCTCCCCAGCCCCGGGTCGCGAAGAACGAGATCTTGCCGATCAGATCGGCGGGCTTGTGGACATCCGCAGGCTTCACGCCCAGTTCGTCCATGCGGTCGAACTGCCGCTCCGCCTCGGTCTCGTTGCGCGGCGCTCCCCACACCTGGACGCTCACGCTCCATTCCTTGCCCCGGTAGGTCCCCCGGGACAGCTCGGTTCGCTGCGGCTCGTAGACGTGCCGCGCCTCGGGAGACGCCGGGTGTGCCGCAACCTGCGTCCGGTGCTCCCCGGGCAGCCCGGCGAACGCCAGCGTCGCCCCCGCCGATCCGCCCAGCACCACCACCGCCGCGGCCGCCGCCACCGCCCAGCGCCGGGCCCGGCGCCGCCGGCCGCCGCGCATGACCGCCTGCACGGGGGCTATACCGATCTCGACCTCGTCCGCGGCGTCCGCGAGGAGGAAGGCGATGTCCGACTCCGTCTGTGTCATGCCGTGGTTCTCCCGGTTCCCGCTCATCAGCCACGCCCTCCCTGCGTCACCATCTCGGCCAGTCCCGGTATGGCACGGAGTTTCGCGATCCCCTTGGCCGCGTTGCTCTTGACCGTGCCCACCGAGCAGCCCATCGCCTCCGCCGCCTGGGTCTCCGTCAGGTCCTCCCAGTAGCGCAGCACCACCGCCTCCCGCTGCCGCGGCGGCAGTTGGGCGAGCGCCTTGAGCAGGGCGCTGCGGTCGTCGGCCTGGGCGATCCGGTCCCCCGTGTCCGGCACCTCGCGCACCAGGCCCGAGTCGTCCTTCGGCGCGAGGAACTCCTTGAGTTTCCTTCTGTGCCTGCGTGCGTGCGCGTTGATCATCACGCGCCGCACATACGCCTCCGGGTCGTCGGCCGAGCCGACCTTCCGCCAGGCCACGAAGACCTGTTCGAGCGTCGACTGGACCAGGTCCTCGGCGGCGTGCTGCTCCCCCGTGAGGAGAAATGCCGTACGCATCAGCCGCGGCCAGCGGCCGATCATGAAGCTCTGGAACTCCTCGCTCCGAGCGTCCTTCCGCTCCCCCATGGGCACCTCCTAGATGTAAAGAGGAGTCCCCGAGCCGCCCGGACCGTTGCCTGCCGCGCCAGAAATTCCCGGCCTACTTCACGGAGCGGCCTACTTCACGGAGCGGCCTACTTCACGGAGCGGCCTACTTCACGGAGCGGCCTACTTCGCGGAGACCTTCCGGCGCGGCAGCCACAGCAGCATCAGCGCCGCCCCGACCAGCAGCACCCCGGTGCTGGTGCGGAAGGCGGCGGCGTACCCCTGCGTCAGGGCGGCCGCCCCGCCTTCCCCGCCCGTCCGGGCCGCCGCGATCGTCGACATCACCGCGAGCCCCAGCGAACCGCCCATCGTGCGCGAGGTGTTGACCAGCCCGGAGAGCAGCCCGGCCTCGGCCGGCGCGGCCCCGGACGTGGCCAGCGCGGCCAGCGGGGTCGCGGCCAGGCCCGCGCCGAGCATCATCAGGATCCCGGGGAACATGACGGCCGTCGTATAGGCGCCGTGCGGGCCCATCGTCGACTGCCAGGCGAACCCGGTCGCCGCGACCAGGGTTCCGGTCACCGCCACCGTCCGCGTCCCCGCCCGCCGCATCAGCCGCGGCGCCGTCTTGGAGCCGACGAGCACCGCGACCGAGCTGGGCACCAGGGCGAGACCGGCCTCCAGCGGGGTGTAGCCGAGGACGTTCTGGGCGTAGAGCGTCATGAAGTACCACATGCAGAACATCGCCGAACCGGACACCAGCATGGCCGCGTTGGCCGAGGCCACCGACCGCCGGCCCAGCAGTCCGAGCGGCATCAGCGGGGCCGCCGTGCGCGCCTCGACGTACAGGAACAGACCGAGCAGCGCGAGTCCGGCGACGAGCGGGAGCAGGGTCCGGGCCGCCGTCCAGCCGGCCCCCTCGGTCTGCGAGATGCCGTACGCCAGGGTCCCGAGGCCCGCTGTCACCAGCAGTGCGCCGGGCAGGTCGAGGCGCCGGCCGTCCCCGGTCCGGCTCTCCGTCAGCCACAGCACGGACCCGGCGAGGACCAGCGCGCCCACCGGCACGTTGATCAGCAGCACCCAGCGCCAGGACAGCACGTCCACCAGCACCCCGCCGACCAGTCCGCCGGCCGCGCCGCCCCCGGCGCCGACCGCCGTCCAGGTGGCGATCGCCCGCGCCCGGGCGGGCCCCTCCGGTACTGCCGCCGTGAGCAGGGTCAGCGTGGCGGGCGCCAGGACCGCCGCGCCCAGCCCCTGCACGGCGCGGGCGAGCAGCAGTTGCCAGCCGTCCTGGGCGAGCCCGCCGCCGAGCGAGGCCAGCGTGAACAGGCCGAGCCCGACCAGGAACATCCGCTTGCGGCCGTACAGGTCGCCGGCCCGCCCGCCGAGCAGCATGAACCCGGCGAAGGCGATGGCGTACGCGTTCACCACCCACTGCAGCCCGGAGGCGCTCAGCCCGAGATCGGCGCGCATCGACGGGAGCGCCACGTTCACCACGGACACGTCGAGCACGACCAGGAACTGCCCGGCGCACGCCAGCGACACCACCAGCCAGGTGGGGGGCGCGGTACGGCGGGATATGCGTGAGGTGTCCGCGGCTTCCAGCATGGGTGTCATGCTCTCAAGCCGGTTACGGTCCTTGCATCGGCATTTCGGCCCACGCGGCCCTCGGCCCTCGGTCCCCGGCCCTCGGTCCCCGGTCGTACGGCCTACCCCGCCCGCCGGAAGAGCGTCACCACCGCCGCCCCACCCAGTCCGATGTTGTGCGCGAGCCCCACCCGGGCCCCGGGCACCTGCCGGTCGCCGGCCGCGCCGCGCAGCTGCCAGACCAGTTCGGCGGTCTGCGCGAGCCCGGTCGCGCCCAGCGGATGCCCCTTGGAGATGAGCCCGCCGGACGGGTTCACCACCCAGCGCCCGCCGTACGTGGTCGCACCGGACTCCACGAGCTTGCCCGACTCGCCGACGGCGCACATGCCGAGCGCCTCGTACGTCAGCAGCTCGTTGACCGAGAAGCAGTCGTGCAGTTCCACGACGTCGACGTCCTCGATGCCGAGGCCGGAGCGGTCGTACACCTGCCGGGCGGCCGCCCGGGACATCGGCTGTCCGACGACGTCGATGCACGAGCCGGACGCGAAGGACTCCTCGGTGTCGGTCGCCATCGCCTGCGCGACGATCTCGACAAGGCCGGTGAGCCCGCGCCGTTCGGCGAACCGTTCGGAGACGACCACGGCCGCCGCCGCTCCGTCGGAGGTGGGTGAGCACTGGAGTTTGGTGAGCGGGCGGTGGACGGTGCGCGCGGCGAGGATGTCGTCGACCTCGTACACGTCCTGGAACTGCGCATAGGGGTTGAGGGCCGAGTGCCGGTGGTTCTTGGCGGCCACGACGGCGAGCTGCGCCTCCGTCGTGCCGTACCGCTCCATGTGCTCGCGGGCCGCGTCGCCGAAGATCTGCGCGGTGGGCGGGGTCATCTCGAAGCCGTGCCGGGCGGCCATGACGCCGTAGTGCCGGGCGACCGGCGAAGTGGAGAAGTCGCCGCCGTCGGCTCCGCCCCCGAGCGCTCCCCTCTTCATCTTCTCGAAGCCGAGGGCCAGGACGCAGTCGGCCGCCCCGCCCTCGACCAGCTGGCGGGCCAGCATCAGGGCGGTCGCGCCGGTGGCGCAGTTGTTGTTGACGTTGTAGACGGGGACGCCGGTGAGACCCAGTTCATAGGCGGCGCGCTGGCCGGCGGTGGAGGGCTGGAAACAGTAGCCGACAGGAACCTGTTCTACCTCGCCGTACGTGATCCCGGCGTCGGCGAGCGCGGAGCCGCCGGCCTCCCGGACCATGTCCCAGTACTGCCAGTCGCGACTCTCGGGCTTCTCGAACTTGGTCATTCCGACCCCGGCGACATACGCCTTCACAGCAGCCATGACGCGGGAGATTAGAACACGTTCCACAAACAGGCCAGACCTTGACGGCGGATCAGAAACCCATGGGACGGTCAAGGATTCGTTAGCAGCTCGAAGCAACGGAATAGTTGCCTGTGCATACGAGGTTTACCCACCACTTATTCGATGCGCATGCACGAGTCCTGATCTCCTTCCGCTCTTCCCGTCACTCTCTCGGCCCGGAGGCCCCACTCAATGACGCACACGACGACCGACCAGCCCGCCCGGGGCGCGAGCGGGGCCGTGGTCCCGGTCCTCGCCTTCGCGGGCATCGTGGTCGCGGTGATGCAGACCCTGCTCGTTCCGGTCATCAAGGACCTCCCGCAGCTGCTGGGTACCGAGCCCAGCAACGCCACCTGGGTCCTGACCTCGACGCTGCTGTCGGGCGCCGTGGCAACCCCGATCATGGGCCGCCTCGGCGACCTCTACGGCAAGCGGCGGATGCTGGTCCTGAGCCTCGCCGTGATGGTGGTCGGCGCGCTGGTCAGCGCGCTCACCAGTGACCTGCTCACGATGATCGCGGGCCGCACTCTCCAGGGCTTCGCCATGGGCGCGATCCCGCTGGGCATCGGCCTGATGCGCGACATGCTGCCGCGCGAGAAGCTCGGCTCGGCGATGGCCCTGATGAGCTCCTCGATCGGCGTCGGCGGCGGCCTCGCGCTGCCCGCCGCGGCCCTGGTCGCGCAGCACATGGACTGGCACGCCCTGTTCTACGGCGCGGCCGGCCTCGGCGTGCTCTCCATAGCCCTGACCCTCCTGGTCGTACCGGAGTCCCCGATGCGCGCGGAGGGCTCCTTCGACGTGCCCGGCGCGATCGGCCTGTCGGCCGGTCTGGTGCTGCTTCTGCTGCCCATCACCAAGGGCAGCGACTGGGGCTGGTCGTCCGGCACCACGCTGGGCCTGTTCGCCGCCTCGGTGGCCGTCCTGCTGCTGTGGGGCGTGTTCGAGCTGCGCCACTCGGCCCCGCTGGTCGACCTGCGCACCACCGCCCGCCCGGCCGTGCTCTTCACCAACCTCGCCTCGATCATGGTCGGCGTCAGCTTCTACGTCGTCTCGCTGGTCCTGCCGCAGCTGCTCCAGCTCCCGAAGGCCACCGGCTACGGCCTCGGCCAGTCGATGGTCACCGCCGGTCTGCTGGTCGCCCCGCTGGGCCTGACGATGATGTTCACGGCCCCCGTCTACGCCCGCCTGTCCGCCAAGTACGGCCCCAAGACCACCCTGATCCTCGGCATGCTGATCATCGCCATCGGCTACGGCGCCGGTCTCGGCCTGATGAGCGCGCCCTGGCAGAGCCTGGTCATCGCGGTGGTCCTCGGCGCCGGCATCGGCCTCGCCTACTCCTCCCTCCCGGCCCTGATCGTCGGCGCGGTCCCGGCGTCCGAGACGGGCGCGGCGAACGGCCTCAACACTCTGATGCGGTCGATCGGTACGTCCGTGTCCAGCGCCGTCATCGGGATGGTGCTGGCCAACACGGCGAACCACGTCGGCGGTGTCGCCGTCCCGACCATGCACGGCTTCCGGGTCTCGTTCCTGATCGCCACGGGAGCGGTCGCGGTGGGTCTGGTGCTCGCCCTGCTGCTGCCGAAGCGGAGCCGGCCGGCCGAGGTCGCCCAGCACACGCAGCTGCGGGCGAGCAGCGAGGAGGAGGCCGCGCTCGCCGGCGCCGAGGAGGTGCTGCGAGGCTTCCGCGGCCGCGTCCTGGACGCCGCGGGCGGGCCGGTGGCCCGTGCCAAGGTGACCCTGATCGACCGGCGGGGGCGGCAGGCGGGGGCGACGCTGTCCGCCGAGGACGGTACGTACGCGCTCGCGGTGCCCGCCGAGGGGGCGTACGTGCTGGCCGCGAAGGCGGCGGGCCACGGTCCGCTCGCCTCGTCGGCGACGCATGCCGGGGACGACCGCGCGGTCGACCTGGACCTGGCGCTGCCCGTGGAGACGGTCAACGCGTAACACCCGGTGGGTGGGCGGCCGCGCGTACGTCGAGGCCGCCCGCACACCGGCGGCGCCGTGACCGCCCCGGCGTGACGGCCGTGGCCGCGCGGCGCCGACCGGGCCGCGGGAGTCCGTCCCGCGGACGTACCGGGTGTGCGGGCCGCCGGACGAGCAGACCGCCGCGGGGCCGCCGTCGGACCGCAAAGCGGTGGCCCGGCAGCGACTCGGCAGCGGCCCGGAAACCGCTCGGCGGCCGGTGAGCCGGCTCGCCCGCAGGCGGGCACGATTGCCGGGCGAGCACGGTCGCGGGCGGCCGGACGCACGAGGCGCCTGGCCGGGAGACGGCCGGTCAGGGGACCGGGAGGCCAGTCAGGGGACCGGGACGAGCGGTGACCGGCTCGGACGAATCGCCGTACGCCGTACGCCGTACGCCGGGGTCAGGCCGCGGCCGCGCGCTCCCCGGACGGGCGCCGGCGGCGGGCCGGGTCGGTCAGGGACGGTGGCTGCCAGACGCCGTCGGCCCGGTAGAGGTCGGTGCCGGGGGCCACGATCTCGTCGATGCGGTCGAGCACTTCGTCGTCGAGGACCAGCTCCGCCCCCTTGAGCAGCGCGGTGAGCTGGTCCATCGTGCGCGGGCCGATGATCACCGACGTCACCGCCGGGTGTACCAGCGGAAAGGCGACGGCCAGCTCCGGCAGGGTGCAGCCCGCCTCCTCGGTGAGCGCGACGAGTTGCTCGACGGCCGCGTACTTCGCGGCGTTGCCGGGGGCGGCGGGGTCGAAGCGCTGCGGGAAGCGCTTGGCCCGACCGGTGGTGAGGTCGACCGGCCGGCCCTCGCGGTGGGCACCGGACAGGAATCCGGAGGCGAGCGGCGACCAGGTCAGCACGCCCATGCCCAGGCGCTCCGCGGTGGGCAGCACGGCCCGTTCGATGCCGCGGGCGAGAACCGAGTACGGCGGCTGCTCCGTGCGCATCCGCATCAGCCCGCGCCGCTCCGCCACGTGGTGCGCCTCGACGAGGTCCTCGGCGGGGAACGTGGAGCAGCCGAACGCCCGGATCTTGCCCGCCGTCACCAGGTCGCCGAGGACGGACAGCGTCTCCTCGATGTCGGTGGTGTGGTCGGGGCGGTGCACCTGGTAGAGGTCGATCCAGTCGGTGTCCAGCCGCCGCAGGCTGTCCTCGACGGCCTTGAGGATCCAGCGGCGCGAGTTGCCGCTGCGGTTGCGGCCCTCCCCCAGCGGAAAGTGCACCTTCGTGGCGAGCACCACGTCGTCGCGCCTGCCCTTGAGCGCCTTGCCGACGATCTCCTCGCACTCACCGGCCGAGTACATGTCGGCGGTGTCCACGAAGTTGATGCCGGCGTCGAGTGCGGCGTTGATGATGCGGGCGCCGTCCTCGTGGTCGGGGTTGCCCAGGCCCCCGAACATCATCGTGCCCAGACAGTGGGTGCTGACCTCGATGCCGGTCTTGCCGAGGACGCGATAGCGCATGCCGGTGCTCCGTCACAGGTGAGGTGGGTTGGCGGCGTCAGTGTAGATCTTGGAGTGCACTTGAGAACCAGCCCCCGGCCAACTTCGGTGACACGCAGCCGACTTGGAGGCCGTGGCGCGCTCGGACGGCACTCGGGCACGGGGGGTGTGCCGGTGGCCGATCCGAACGCTTTGGCTGATACCCACCGGGCCGCCGGTGCGTCCCCCGCGTGCCGCGAGGCCGTCACTTCGCGCGAGGCGACCACCACGTCAAGAGCGTGCCGCCGGTGTCGCCGCACCCCTGTCGACCGGCCGACGGAGCGTGTGCGGCAGCATGGGTTCGGACAGTCGTACGAGTGAGAGGACGCCCATGACCGCGGCGGCACCCAAGCCCGAGATCCTGGCCGCGTTCGAGGCGGCGAAGGGGTTCATGCCCGTCGGCGAGGGGCTCGCGTTGTACGCGGCCGCCGTCGAGGCGGGGCGGCTCGGCCTCCCGTTGCTGGAGGTCGGGACGTACTGCGGGCGCTCGACGATCCTGCTCGCCGACGCGGCCCGCGCGGCCGGGGTCACCGCGCTCACCGTCGACCACCACCGGGGCAGCGAGGAGCAGCAGCCGGGCTGGGACTACCACGACCCGGAGACGGTCGACCCGGAGATCGGGCTGATGGACACGCTCCCCGCCTTCCGGCGCACCCTGTACCGGGCGGGCCTGGAGGACCACGTCGTCGCCGTCGTCGGCCGTTCCCCGCAGATCGCCGCGTTCTGGAACTCCCCGCTCGGCTTCGTCTTCATCGACGGCGGCCACACCGACGAGCACGCCACCGCCGACTACGAGGGCTGGGCCCCCCATGTGGCCCAAGGCGGGCTCCTCCTGATCCACGACGTCTTCCCGGACCCGAAGGACGAGTTCACCGGCCAGGCCCCTTACCGCGTCTACCTCCGCGCCCTGGAGTCGGGCGCCTTCACGGAGGTCTCCGCCCACGACTCGCTGCGCGTCCTGCGGCGAACGGGGGCGGGGATCTGAAGGCGCGGTTAGAGTCGCAGACGTGTCGTACTCAGGCCCGGAATTCGATCCCCCGCAGCAGCGCCGGTTCCGGCGGGCTCCGCTCGCCGTCGGCCTTGCCGCGCTGGTGCCCGGTGCCCTGCTCGGCTGGGTGCTGTACGAGGGGGTCGGCAGGCCCGGCGGGAGCGGTGCCGGGCAGGCGGGCGCGGCGGCGCCCAAGTCGGCGGCCGGGGCGGCGTCCGACGACGCCAAGGTGCCGAGTGCGAGCCCGAGCGCGGCCCGCCCGCTGCAGGGCAAGGTCGTCGTCATCGACCCGGGGCACAACCCGGGGAACTTCCAGCACACGTCCGAGATCAACCAGAAGGTGAACATCGGGACGAACTGGAAGGAGTGCGACACGACGGGCACGTCCACCAACGCCGGGTACAGCGAGGCCCGTTTCACCCTCGACGTCGCGCACCGGCTGCGGACCCTGCTGGAGCGGCAGGGCGCCACTGTGAAGCTGACCCGCGACGGGGACCGGCCGGCCTGGGGGCCGTGTGTGACCAAGCGCGCGGAGATCGGCAACGCCGCGCACGCCGACGCGGCCATCTCCATCCACGCCGACGGCGCTCCCGAGGGCGACCGCGGCTTCCACGTCATCCTCCCGGCCTCCGTGCACTCCGGCGCCGCCGACACCCGCCCGATCGTCGCCTCCTCCCGCACCCTCGGCGAGCGTGTCGAGAGCGACTTCGCGAAGGTCACGGGCAGCGCTCCGTCCAACTACGTGGGCAACGGCACCGGTCTCGACGTACGCAAGGATCTCGGCGGTCTCAATCTGTCAACGGTTCCCAAGGTGTTCATCGAGTGCGGCAACATGCGCGATAGCAAGGACGCGGCACTGTTGACCAGCGGTGCCTGGCGGCAGAAGGCGGCGCAGGGAATCTCTGAGGGAATCGTGAGTTTCCTGCGCGGGTAGGTATCGGCGGGCCCCTCCGGGCGGACACCCTGATCGTTCGGACGATAGTGTCCGTCCTACGATCGATTCCTACGATGAGGGGCACACCCCCGCGACGCCTCCTCCGCCGACGAGACGACCTACGAAGGACCTGAAGTGAATATCCGCTCCCTCACTAGAGGCGACGGCGTGGTGATCGGAGCAGCGGTATTGCTGTTGATCGCGTCGTTCCTCGACAACTATTCGTACGACGGGGTGCCGGACGGCATCGACCTGCCGAGCCTCTGGTCGAGCGGACCGGTCCTCTTCAGCATCATCTTCGCGGGCATCGCGGGCGCCGCACTCGTCGTCGTCTCGCGAGTACTGCCGCAGCCGAGGAAGGTGGCCGGTCTGGATCTGAGCCCGTTCGGCGTTGCGCTCACGGTCTTCGCCGCGTGGAGCGCGCTCGGCAATGTCATCGACCCGGCCGGCGCCGCGGACAATCTCTCCGGCTCCTCCAACGGCCCCAGCGCGGGCATGGGCCTCATCCTGGCCCTGGTCGCCACCCTCGTCATGGCCGGCGCGGCTGTCGCGACCCCGCTCGTCCCCGCCCTCCAGGCCGGACTCGTCCCGGCCCCCAAGCCGCCGGCCCCGCAGCCCTACGGTGCCCAGCCCCCCGGTGGCTACGGCTACCCGGGTGCCGGTGCCCCGCAGCCCGGACAGCCCTACGGCGCCCAGCCGCAGCCCGGCCAGCCGTACGGGCAGCAGCAGCCCCCGGCCGCCGCGCAGCAGCAACCGCCGGCCGCGGACTTCTCGCCGTTCTGGTTCGCCGTTCCGGTGGCGCGGCCGCTGTTCGCGGAGGACGGTTCGACCGCGCCGATCGCCGAACTGGCGCCCGGCACCTGGTACTTGGCGGTCGAGCAGCGGGGCCCCGCCCTGGTGGCCCAGACCCAGGACGGCCGCCGCGGCGTGCTGCAGGACACCTCCGGGATCCAGCGCGGCTGAACAGCCTTGCGCATACGGCCCCTTGCCCTTCCGGGCGAGGGGCCGTTGTCGTACAGTCGACCGGCGATTTGTCTGACGTATCGTCAGGAGGTGGCCATGCGGCTCGGGTTGGCACTCGGCTACTGGGGGCGCGGGCCCTCCCCGGACCATCTGCCGCTGGCGCGGGAGGCGGAGCGGCTCGGGTACGACTCGGTGTGGACGGCGGAGTCCTGGGGCTCGGACGCCTTCACCCCGCTCACCTGGATCGCCGCGCAGACGTCGACGATCAAGCTGGGTACGGCCGTTGCCCAGATGGCGGCCCGGTCGCCGGTCACGACCGCGATGCACGCGCTGACCCTGGACCATCTGTCCGGGGGCCGGATGCTGCTGGGGCTCGGGCTGTCCGGGCCGCAGGTCGTCGAGGGCTGGTACGGCCGCCCGTTCCCGAAGTCGCCGCTGACCGCGACCAGGGAGTACGTGGACGTCGTACGGCAAGTGCTGCGCCGGGAGGGGCCGGTGGCGCTGGACGGGCGCTTTCACCCGCTCCCGTACCGGGGGCCGGACGCGACCGGCCTCGGCAAGCCGCTGAAGCCGATCACCCACCCCCTCCGCCCCGGCCTGCCCGTCCTGCTCGGCGCCGAGGGGCCGAAGAACGTCGCCCAGACGGTCCGGATCGCCGACGGCTGGCTGCCGCTGTACTGGGCGCCGAGCCGGCCCGAGGTGTACGGCCCGGCGGTCGCCGACCTCCCGGCGGGCTTCCTGGTCGCCCCCATGGCCCAGGTCAAGGTCTGCGACGACGTGGCGGCCGGGCTGCTGCCCGTGAAGGCCATGCTCGGCTTCTACATCGGCGGGATGGGCCACGCGGCCCGCAACTTCCATGCCGACCTCATGGCCCGCATGGGGTACGAGGAGGAGGCCCGGCGGATCCAGGAGCTGTTCCTGTCGGGACGGCGGCAGGAGGCGGTGCTGGCGGTGCCGGACGCGTTCGCCGACGAGATCTCACTGGTCGGCCCACGCGAACGCATCGCCGAGCGGCTGGAGTTGTGGCGCAAGGGCCCGGTGACCGACCTACTGGCCCTGGCACCGGACCCCCACACCCTGCGTGTGCTGGCCGAGCTCAACTCCTAGCCTCCGGTGAGCTGACCGGCCGAGGGCACCCGGTTCTGTACCGGTGCGCCGGCGCTCTTCCCGGCGTCCTTGACCTGGTTGATGATGTCGTTGAACGAACTCGCCGCGTCCCCGTCGCCCTTGCGGAGCTTGGACGGCAGGTCCTTCAGGGAGTCGATCCCGGCGGAGAGCGGTGCGATGGCCTTGGACAGCAACGGGTCGCCCTCGGCGTTCCGCTTGGCTGCCTTGAGCCGGTTGTAGGCGAACCCGCCCGCGGCGGCGGCCTTGATCAGGGCGAAGGTGCGGCCGTGGGCGCCCTTCTTGAACTTGCCGGCCTTCCACGGCTTCACGATCCACTGGTAGGTCGCGCCGGCGGCGAGACCCGCGTTGGCGACGAACCGCGTCTTGGCGAGTTTCTGTCTCTGCGCGGACGTGCTCGGACTGGGCGTGTCGGCCACCGGGGCCGCCACCATACCGGTGTCGACCGACTTGCTCCGGGTGCTGCCGGCGCAGGCGGTGACACCGGCGACCAGGGCGCAGCAGAGGGTGAGCGTGACGACGAGGCGCCGTATCGGTACGGGCACGGGGTCCTCCCGTGAGTCTCGATGTCCTCCCCGAGCGGTTGCTTCCTCCGGCAGCCTCACCCAGATGGCGGCACCTCGCCACTCGGGGAGAACCCCGTTCAGGTTTCAAGGACCCTTCGGCGGCAACCCGAACCGTATGTCCTCTGAATCTCGCGGTGCCAATCAGGCCGGCACGGTCGTCGCGGTCGTCGCCGACATCATGGCCCTCATCCTGGGCCTCTGGATCCTGATGTACCTGCTGGACGCGAACCGGGCCAACAGCCTGGTCCGGTTCGTCCACGACGCGGCCGCCTGGCTGGCAGGCTGGTCACACGACCTGTTCACCTTCCACGAGGCATGGGCCAGAGTGGTGACCGGCTACGGCCTGGCAGCGGTGGTCTACCTCTTCATCGGCCACGCGATCGCCAACCGCATGCACCGCCACTAGAAAACCCCGGTCAGGGCAAGCGCCCCCTCAGGGGCGCGGGGAACTGCGCGAGCAACCACGACGGACCCGCACCCGCCGTACCGCAGAACCCCCGCCCCACTAGGCGCAACAATCCACCTCAAGCCCAGAAGGAAGCTCCCCGCCCCCGAACACCGCGCACGTGGCGTCATGCCCCCCGAGCGCGGCCACCGCGAGCAACAACGACCCCGCCGTCCACGTCGTCAGCTCCCGCGGCCAGATCGCGTCGTCCTCGAAGACGTACCCGGTCCAGTACAGCCCCGACTCGGCGTCCCGCAGATGCTGGATGGACTGGAGGATCTCCAGCGCCCGGTCGGACTCCCCCACCGCCCACAGCGCCAGCGCCAGCTCGGCCGACTCCCCGCCGGTCACCCACGGATTGGGTACGACGCACCGCACCCCGAACCCGGGCACGACGAACCGCTCCCAGTCCTTCTCGATCCGCGCGCCCGCCTCCGCACCGGTCAACGCCCCGCCCAGCACCGGGTAGTACCAGTCCATCGAGTACCGGTCCTTGTCCAGGAACCGCTCGGGATGCCGCCGTATCGCGTGCCGCAGCGCGCCCACCGCCAACTCCCAGTCCGGCTGCGGCTCTTCCCGCTGCTCGGCGATGGCGAGCGCGCAGCGCAACGCGTGGTGGATCGACGAACTCCCGGTCAGCAGCGCGTCGTCGGTGGGCGTGCCGTCGTCCTCGCGGCGCCAGCCGATCTCGCCGCCCGGCTGCTGCAGCCGCAGCACCCACTCGACGGCCGCGTAGACGGCGGGCCACATCCGGTCGAGGAACGTGTCGTCGCCGGTGGACAGGTAGTGGTGCCAGACGCCCACGGCGAGGTACGCGACGAAGTTGGACTCGCGGGCGCGGTCGGTGACGTCGTCGTGTGCGCCGTCGGCGTAGGCCGCGTACCAGGAGCCGTCCTCGTTCTGGTGCTCGGCGAGCCAGGCGTACGCCCGCTCGGCGGCCGCGTGCTCCCCGGCGGCATCGAGTGCCATCGCGGCCTCGGTGTGGTCCCATGGGTCGAGGTGGTGCCCCCGGAACCACGGGATCGCACCGTCCTCCCGCTGCACGGCGAGGATGCCGCGGACGGTCGCGGCAGCCTGCTCGGCGGTGAGGACCCCGGGCAGGACGAGGTGTTCTGTCCGGGGGGTGGTCACTTGGCGGCCACCTCGGCGTCCGACACGGCTGCGGTGCCGGGCAGGTGCGGCTTGGTGGCGTAGACGACGAAGCTCTTGCCCAGGACCGGGTTCAGCGCCTGTTCGGCGACGCGCGTGGCCAGCGGCTTCTTCATGATGTCCCAGACCAGCAGCTTGTGGTACGCCCGCACCGGCAGCGCCTTGTCGTTGTCGACGCCGAACGCGCACTTCAGCCACCAGTACGGCGAGTGCAGCGCGTGTGCGTGGTGGCTGCCGTAGGGCCGCAGACCGGCTTCCTTGATCTTCCCGACCAGCTCGTCGGCCTTGTAGATGCGGATGTGGCCGCCCTCGACCTCGTGGTAGGCGTCGGAGAGCGCCCAGCAGACCTTCTCGGGGCCGTAGCGGGGCACGGTGACGGCGATCCGGCCGCCCGGCCTCAGCACCCGCACCATCTCGGCGAGCACGCCCTTGTCGTCGGGGATGTGCTCCATCACCTCGGAGATGATCACGACGTCGAAGGACTCGTCCGGGAACGGGAGGGCCAGGGCGTCGCCCTCCATGGCGGTCGCGGTCGCGCCCGCCGGGGCCTCGCCGGCCTCCTTCATCGCCGCGAACCACTTGGCGACCTCGCGGATCTCCTCGGCGTTCTGGTCGAGGGCCACGACCTGGGCGCCGCGCCGGTAGCACTCGAAGGCGTGCCGGCCGGCCCCGCAGCCGAGGTCCAGGACGCGGTCGCCCGGCGCGAGCGGGAACCGGGAGAAGTCGACGGTCAGCACGTGGCCCTGCTTTCACTCTCGTGACGAACACCAGCTGAGGCCGCGGAGCGGCCGGGACTGCGGGGAGCGGAGGGGGCGACGGCCTCGGCGGCCGCGGAGCGGGCGGACACGGCGGCGCCCGGGCCGCCCGCGGAGCGGGCGATCGCCTCGCGGTAGCGGGCCACCGTGCCCTGCGCGGCACGCGCCCAGGTGTAGTGCCGCAGCACCCGCTCACGGCCCGCGTGGCCGAGCCGCAACCGTAGCTCCGCGTCGCCCAGCAGCCGGTTCAGCGCGGTGGCCAGCGCGCCCGCGTCGCCCGGCGGTACGGCCAGGCAGGTCTCCCCGTCGCGCCCGGCGACCTCGGGGATCGCGCCGCCGGTCGTCGCGACCAGCGGGGTGCCGGTCGCCATGGCCTCGGCGGCGGGCAGCGAGAAGCCCTCGTAGAGCGACGGCACGCAGGCGACCTCGGCCGAACGGACCAGGTCGACGAGTTCGGCGTCGGAGATGCCCTTCACGAACTCGACGGCGCCGTCGAGGCCGTACCGCTCCACGGCCTGCGCGACGGGCCCCTCGGTGGGCCGCTTGCCGACGACGACGAGGTGGGCGGCCGGGTGCTCGGTCCGTACCTTGGCGAGGGCCTCGACGAGGAAGACCAGCCCCTTGAGCGGGACGTCCGCGCTGGAGGTGGTGACGATCCGGCCGGGCACCTGGGGGACGGCGGGATTCGGCGCGAAGAGGTCGGTGTCGGCGCCGATGTGGACGACGTGGACGCGGTCCTCGCGGACGCCGAGGTGGTCGACGATCTCCTGGCGGGAGGTGCCGGAGACGGTGAGCACGGAGGGCAGCCTGCGGGCGACCCGCTTCTGCATCCGGGTGAAGGCGTACCAGCGCCGTACGGAGTACCGCCGTTTCCATCCCTCGGCGGCGTCCAGCTCCAACTGCCGGTCGACGGTGATGGGATGGTGGATGGTGGTGACGAGGGGGGCGCCGATGTCCCCCAACAGGCCGTATCCCAGGGTCTGGTTGTCGTGGACGACGTCGAACTCCCCGGCGCGGGCACGCAGATGGCGGCGGGCGCGCAGGGAGAAGGTCAGCGGTTCGGGGAAGCCGCCGGTCCACATGGTCGCCACTTCGAGGGCGTCGACCCAGTCCCGGTACTCGTCGCGCCCGGGCGTCCGGAAGGGGTCCGGGGAGCGGTACAGGTCGAGGCTGGGCAGCTCGGTGAGGGTGAGGCCGGGGTATCCCTCGTCGAGGACGGGATACGGCTGCGAGCCGATGACCTCGACCCGGTGCCCGAGCCGGGCCAGCTCGCGCGACAGATGGCGTACGTAGACACCCTGGCCGCCGCAGAACGGGTTCCCTTTATAGGTGAGGAGCGCGATGTCGAGCGGTCGCTCGCCGTCGGCGGCGGGTTCCTCGTCAGCACCCGCCCGCCTGGCCTCAGCGGTCACTCCGGGCCCCCTTCTCCCTGCACTTTCCCGTGAGGTTACGCCGGGACGCTAATCTAGAACAAGTTTCAGACTTGATCGTTCAAGAGGCTCTGAATCTACCGGCAGGTAGGGGTGGAGTGAGCAGTGGATCAGGTGATTCGCGCCACGGCGGGAACCCCTGCCATGCTGTCTGATCACTCGCCCTGAGCACTGCCCTCACCGACTGTCACGGACGGGACCCATGCCTGCGGAAGCCAAGGTGGACATCGGCGCCAGATCGGCCACCCCGCCGCTCACCGAGCGGCAGGAGGCCCGGCGCCGCCGGATCCTGCACGCGAGCGCCCAGCTGGCCAGCCGGGGCGGTTTCGACGCGGTGCAGATGCGCGAGGTGGCGGAGTCCTCCCAGGTGGCCCTCGGGACCCTGTACCGGTACTTCCCGTCCAAGGTGCATCTGCTGGTCGCGACCATGCAGGACCAGCTGGAGCACATGCACGGCACGCTGCGCAAGAAGCCGCCGGCGGGCGAGACGGCGTCCGAGCGGGTCGCCGAGACCCTGATGCGGGCCTTCCGCGCCCTTCAGCGGGAGCCGCACCTGGCCGACGCGATGGTCCGGGCCCTCACCTTCGCCGACCGCAGCGTCTCCCCCGAGGTGGACCAGGTCTCCCGGCAGACGACGGCGATCATCCTGGACGCGATGGGCCTGACCGACCCCACCCCCGCCCAGCTGTCCGCCGTCCGGGTGATCGAGCACACCTGGCACTCGGCCCTGATCACCTGGCTCTCGGGCCGTGCCTCCATCGCACAGGTGAAGATCGACATCGAGACGGTGTGCCGCCTGATCGACCTGACGGAGCCGGACGCGAAGCAGTAGGGCACAGGAAGACCGAAGCAGCAGGGCACAGAAAGACCTACGAGACGGGTTCCCTTCGCCGGCATGGTCCGGATCAGGTGATGGGGGTCGCCGTCCGGCCTTGCTGCTGCCTTCCGGCCTCTCAGCCCGACCGTCGACGTCGGCACCGGCGGATGCTTCTGCATCTGCGTCACGCCAGAGTCGGCTACTCCGCTCGGACTCCCTCACTCGCCTCGTAGGCTGATTCCAGGATAGAGCGCGCAGAGCATATGGGAACCCCCAGAAGTGGATTTTTTGGACTTTTACTGATACAGCACGCCTACTCCACCGGCTCCAGCCCGCTCCAGCTCCGCCCGATGACGGTCTCCCCCGCCCACCGCTCCAGCAGCAGCCGGGCCTCCCCCTCCGGAGCCGCCAGGGACACCCGCTGGGCGCCGCCGTGCACTGTGCGCCACTGTTCGTGGGTGCCCTCGCTGCAGCAGGAGCAGAGCACCTCCACGCTGCTCGCGGGTTCGGCGCCGAAGTCGTGCTCGACGAAGAGGGCGACCAGCGCGTCCAGGTCGGCGGCCTCGCCGGCGCTGACCGTCACCTCCAGGGTGGGCAGCTCGGAGGCGCGGAAGAGGAGCAGTTCGTCGAAGACGGGAAACTCCCGGCCGTCGACCACCCGGTGCCCCTTCGGTTCGCCGTCGTGCACGACGACCTCACCGAACCGCCGCCCGGCCGAGACCGGCACGTTCATCACCCGGCCGCGGGTGGGGCACAGCCGGTCGATCCAGACGACCTCGCGTTCGCCGCCGGTGTCGAGCCGTACGCAGGCCGCCCCGAACCGCCCGTCGATCTCCCCCTCCCCCGCCGGAAGGTCGATGCCGAAACCGGCCCACGCGTCCCGGGCGGTGGCCCAGTCGCCCTGGATGGTGGCCGCGATCCCGAGGTTCCAGAACGCCGGGTCGCCCTCCCCGCGCGGCGCCCGGGCGGCGGCCTCGCGGCCCAGCGCGTAGGCCTTCGCCCAGTTGCGCAGGAACTTGTGGGCGAGCGCGGCGTCGTACCACCACACGGCGCTCCGCTCCTCGTCCGGGAACCGCGCGAGGACCTGCTCGAAGAGCCCGGCGGCGGTCAGCCACTCCTCGGCCTCCCACGCCTGGTAAGCCTCGCTGATCAGGCCCTCGGCCTCGGACTTGTGCACGTTTCCCACCCTGTTCGGTCCGCCGGACCGCTGGAGCGTACCCCAGGAGGGCGGCAGGATTTCGTGGTCGCCGGGGCGTAAACCGCCTGGCGAGGCGCCCTCGCCCGAACGCAGAATCCCCCCATGGCACTCATCCACCACACCACCGTCAAGCCCACCAAGGTCGAACTCCTCGCCGGCTGGCTCCCCACCCGCCCCTGGTATCACGGCCCCGCCGCACCGGAGTTGGTGAAGGCCGGCGGGTTCCGGCTGGACGACCCGGCGGGCGAGGTCGGGATCGAGTTCATGGTCGCCGCGGAGGGTTCAGGGGCCTACCTCGTACCGCTCACCTATCGCGGGGCCCCGCTCGAAGGCGCCGAACACGCGCTCGTCGGCACCGCGGAGCACGGCGTCCTCGGCACCCGCTGGATCTACGACGGCTGCCACGACCCGGTGCTGACCGGCGAGTTGCTCGCCCTGCTCGAGGGGCGCGCCGAGGCACAGGCCCAGAGCATCACCGACACCCCCGACCGTGAGGTCGAGCGTTCCTACACCGGCCAGGGCCCCGTGCCCGGCCTCGGCACCCCCGTCGACACCGACGAGAGCACCGAGTTCGCCGTACCGGACAGCGGCCTGGTCCTGCGGCTGCGGCGCGTGCTGACCGCCGGTTCGACGGCGCCGGACGACGCGCTCGGCCGGATCACCGGCGCCTGGCAGCAGCCGGACGGCACCCGTGCCCGGGCACTGTTCGCGACCCTGCAAGCCCTTTAGTCCTCCGGCTAGTCCTCCGGCGGGAACACCGGCTCCCCGCTGCCCAGCAGGGTGATCGTGATCGCCTCCACCGGGCAGCTCTCCGCCGCGTCGAGGACCTTCCCGTTGGCGTCCGTCTCCGGGTCCACGGGGTGGGACTGCATGGCGGAGTCGAGGCGGAAGGAGCCGGTGGCCCGGTGGACGCACTGGGCCGAGCCGATGCAGATCGAACGGTCGACCTCGACGTGCCAGCGGTCACCCATGGCGGCCTCTCACCCCTCCCAGCCGGCCGGCAGGTGGATCATCTTGTGTTCCAGGAACTCGCCGTACCCCTCCGGGCCGAACTCCCGCCCCAGGCCTGAGTTCTTGTAGCCGCCGAAGGGGCCAAGCATGTCGAGGCTGAAGGTGTTCACGGAGTAGGTCCCGGTACGAACCTGCCGCGCGACCTCGATGCCGTGCGCCACGTCCGCCGTCCAGACGCTTCCGCTCAGCCCGTAGTCCGAGTCGTTCGCTATCTTCAGGGCCTCGGACTCGTCGCCGTAGGGGAGCAGGCAGATCACCGGGCCGAAGATCTCCTCGCGCGCGATCCGCATGGAGTTGTCGACGTCGCCGAAGAGGGTGGGCTCGACGTACCAGCCCTTCTCCAGACCCGGCGGCCGTCCGCCGCCGGTGAGGATCTTGGCCCCCTCCTCCTGGCCGATCCGGATGTAGTCCAGGTTCCGCTGCTGCTGGCGGCGCGCGACCAGCGGGCCCACCTGGGTGGCCGGGTCCAGCGGGTCGCCGACCTTCAGGGCGCTCGCCGCGGCCGCGAAGGCGTCGGCGAACTCGTCGTAGCGCGAGCGCGGGACGAGGATGCGGGTCTGGGCGACGCACGCCTGGCCGTTGTTCATCCAGGCCGCCGGGACGATGCCGGCGACGGCGGTGGCCACGTCCGCGTCCGGCAGCACGACGGCCGCCGACTTGCCGCCGAGTTCCAGGGTCACCCGGGTGAGGTTCTTCGCGGCGACCTCCATCACGCGCTTGCCGGCCGCGACCGATCCGGTGAAGGAGACCTTGTCGACGCCCGGGTGGGACACGAGGTACTCACTCACCTCGCGGTCCGCCGGAAGGATGGAGAGCACTCCGTCCGGCAGCCCGGCCTCCTTGGTGATCTCGCCGAGGATGTACGCGTCGAGCGGCGACTCCGGGGACGGCTTGAGCACCACCGTGCAGCCGGTGAGCAGCGCCGGGGCCAGCTTGGCGGCCGCCACGAACTGGGGCACGTTCCACGGCACCACGGCCGCCACCACCCCGACCGGCTCCCGCCGCACCAGGATCTTCCCGAGCACCCCGTCGCGCGTCTCCTCGTACGTGAAGTCACGCGCGACCCTGATCGCCGCGTCCCACACCATCATCGCGCCGAGCGCCTGCGCGAGGACGCTCCAGGAGTACGGCGAACCGTTCTCGGAGGAGATCACCCGGGCGATCTCCTCGTGCCGTACGAGGATCGCGTCCTTGATACGGGTGACGACCTCGACCCGCTCGTCGAGCGTCATCCGCGGCCAGGGCCCCTCGTCGAAGGCCCGCCGCGCCACCGCCACCGCCCGGTCCACGTCCTCCCGCGAGGCGTGCGGCACCCGCCCGAAGACCTCCTCGGTATGCGGAGAGACCACCTCGATGACGTCCTTGCCCAGGGGGTCGGTCAACTCCCCGCCGATGAACAGCTGTCCGTGTTCCAGGAACTCGGTCATGGCGCCCCGCCACCCTTCCTGACGATGTCTCAGAACTGATACCAGTTCTAGTTCAACTAAGCCAGGGGTGGGAACGAATAGGCTCTCACCAGCACTTTTGCCACTGCCGAAGGGGACGCCTCCGATGCCCTCCGGGGCCTAGGACCTCGAGTCCGGCCGCCACTCCCGGGCGAGGAGACCGAGCAGCACCTCGTCCAGGAACTCGCCCATCACCCAGGCCGAGGAGCGGAGCACGCCTTCGCGGACGAAGCCGTTGCGCTCGGCGGCGCGCAGCATCGCGGTGTTGTCCGACAGCGTCTCGATCTGCAGCCGCCGCAGGCCGCGCACGACGAACCCGTAGTGGCACAGCACCGCGACCACGTCGGTGCCGTAGCCCTTGCCGCGGGAGGCCGGCAGCAGCCCCAGCCCGATGTGCGCGCCGCGGTTGTGGGTGTCGATGCCCCACAGCGACGCGGTGCCGACCAGCGTGCCGCCCGCCAGCTCCACCACGGAGAACTTGACGTTCCCCTCGTCCTTGTCGTCCACCGTGAACGGCGAGTCCTTCGAGTCGGGCGAAACCGGCCGCCACGGACTGCTGTTGGCCCGCGAGGAGTTGACCACGTCGTCGAAGAGCTCGGCCCGCAGGACCGGGATGTCCTCCTCGTGCCGGGCCCTGAGCCCGACCGTGCTGCCTGTAAGCATGCGAGCTTCCTACCCGGCCGTACCGGCGCGCGGCAAACCAATATGCGGTCGCCCCGGCCGGCGTCCGAGCCGGTGTCCGACGGACCGCCCCGCGATTGATCTTGGGGCGTGCCGGTGGTTCGGCGATCACCGGTCGCCGGTCGGTCCCTTACTCGTAGCGGTACTTCAGCGAGTCCGCCTCCGTCTGCTCGATGTCGGCGATCGTCAGTTCCGGCATCCGCAGCTGGGCCAGCGTCACCTCGGCCGAGGGCGGCTGGGCGTCGGCCGGCAGCCACTGCTCCGGCTTCCAGGCCCCGCTGCGCAGGAGCGACTTGGGGCAGTGCGGGTAGACCTCCTCGATCCCCACCACCAGCGCACTGGCCGGCGGCTTGCCCACGGCGGTCAGCTGCGCCAGCAGCTCCGGGCGGGTGGAGACGCAGGCCCGGCCGTTCACCCTGAGCGTCGTGGTGCGCCCCGGGATGACGAACAGCAGCCCGGCCCGCCCGGTGGCGACGACGTTCTGCAGGGTGTCCAGACGCTTGTTGCCGGTCGCGTCCGGTATCGCCACCGTCCGCGCGTCCAGGACGGCGACGAACCCGGCGGGGCCGCCGCGCGGGGAGACGTCACAGTTGCCCTCGGCGTCCGCACTGGCGACCAGGACCAGCGATGAACAGCCGATCAACCGCCGCGTCTGCTCGGTGAGTTCGGTCATCTGCTTGCGCACGGCCGCGTCGCCGGGCAGTTCGTAGGCCCGGCGCAACGCCTCCTGATCGGGCACGGCGTCGAGGCGGAGCGAGTCGAAGGCACTGCCGGCAAGGGATAGCGTCATGCCCCGACCTTAAGGCGCCGACCTGCGACCGATCCTGGTCGGTGAGTGCGGGGACATGGAGACACCCGCGCGGATTGTCCGGCGCGCGAAGATCTCGCGGGCGGCGGGCCCGATGTCTCCCCCGACGGGTCCGGGCGCGGGCCGCGCCCTGCATCGGATGACGCCCGGACGCAGGTCAGGGCGTCATCAAGGGAACTTGTCCACCGCCTATCTGACGTGTCATCAGTTCTCGTTATAGTGAGCAATGGCCGTGGGGCCGGCGGGACCGGGCGGGGGCGGAGGAAGGCTGATGGCGGACAGTCTGGGCGAGTCGGCGGGGGCACGGCCGGGGGTGGCGGTGCGGGATCTCGGCGGGGGCGTGCGGTCCGTCGCCGTACCCATTCCGGACAATCCGCTCGGCTACACGCTGGTGTACGTGATGGACACCGACCGCGGGCCGGTGCTGGTCGACACCGGGTGGGACGATCCCGGGTCGTGGGACGTGCTGGCGGCGGGGCTGGAGGCGTGCGGTACGGGCGTCGGCGAGGTGCACGGGGTCGTCATCACACATCACCATCCCGACCATCACGGGCTGTCGGGGCGGGTGCGCGAGGCGTCCGGGGCCTGGGTCGCGATGCACGCGGCCGACGCGGCGATCGTGCGGCGGGCCCGGGAGACCCGGCCGGAGCGGTGGTTCACGTACATGGCGGCGAAGCTGACGGCCGCCGGGGCGCCGGACGAGCACGTGGCGCCGTTGCGCGGCGGACCCCGCCGGAGCACCCCGCCCGGCCTGGCCCCCGCCCTCCCCGACCGTGAGATCCTCCCCGGCGAACTCCTCGACCTCCCGGGCCGCCGGCTGCGTGCCCTCTGGACGCCGGGGCACACCCCCGGCCACGTCTGCCTGCACCTGGAGGAGGAGCATCCCGCCCGGCTCCCGGGCCGCGGACGCCTGTTCTCCGGCGACCACCTGCTCCCCGAGATCACCCCGCACATCGGCCTCTACGAGGACCCCGACGACGCGACCGTCACCGACCCCCTCGGCGACTACCTCGACTCCCTGGAACGCGTCGGCCGGCTCGCCCCCGCCGAGGTCCTCCCGGCCCACCAGTACGCCTTCACCGACGCACCGGGACGGGTACGGGAACTGCTGGCCCACCACGAGGAACGCCTCTCCGGCCTGCTCTCCCTTCTCCAACAGCCGCTCACTCCCTGGCAGTTGGCCGTACGGATGGAGTGGAACCGGCCCTGGGAGCAGATTCCGTACGGATCGAGGAACATCGCCGTCTCGGAGGCCGAGGCCCACCTGCGGCGCCTGGTGAAGCTGGGGCGGGCGGAGGCGGTGGCGGGGAGCGAGCCGGTCACCTACGTGGCGGTGTAAATCGTTTACGTGGCGGTGAAAATCGTTCGGCGATCGCCGCCCCCGGCTGCTAGACAGCCTCATGGACCCCTTGGAGCGGCTCCTCGCCGAACACGCCTGCGAGCGCCTCGTCATCGACTTCGTCCACCGTCTCGACCTCGGCGAACCCTCCTCCGTCGCGGACCTGTTCACCGAGGACGGGTGGTGGGAGTGGCCGCCGCCCGGGGACGGGCGGCGGGCCGAGGGGCGGGCGGCACTCGCCGCGTACTTCGGCTCCCGGCCGCCGGGCCGCCTCTCCCGGCGTGTGATGTCCAACATCCTCGTCACGGTGACGGGACCGGACACGGCGACCGCGACGTCGTACTTCCAGACGTACCGGGTCGACGGTCACGACGCGGGACGCGAGGGGGGATCCGGCGGCGGAATGGTCCCGGCCGGGCCGCCCGTCCAGGTCGGTCACTACCAGGACGGGTTCCGGCGCGTCGACGGGCGGTGGCTTCTGGCGTCCAGGTCCCTGGTGCTGCCGTTCGGCGGGCCGACCCCCACCGCGGGCGGCTGAAGCCGTGCCGCGCGCAACCCGGCTCGCCCGAGGCTCAGTTGACGGCGCGCTCGGCTGTGATGAGCATCTCCGCCAGGTCGGCGAGGGTGGCCAGCTGGCGGGGGTTCATCTGCGGGGCGCGGGCCGCCAGGCGGACCAGGCCGCTCTCGCGGAGCCGGGAGAGCGGGTCGGCCTGGGCCTCCAGACCCTGGAGCACCGGCTGGAGCGCCTCGTACAGCGCCTCCGGCTCGTCTGCGGTGAAGAAACCGGCCGGCAGGCCGAAGAACCGCCGCAGCCGGTCGGTGTGTTCGAGGCTCGGCAGCCCGCTCTTGCGCCACTCGCTCAGCCACTGCCTGCTGGTGCCCGCGATCGCCGCGAGCTCGCCCAGCGAGTACCGCTTGCCGTCGGGGCGGCGCCGGTTCTCGCGGATGAAGTCCAGCCGCTGCCGCACCCGTTCGGCGAGCCCCGCCTCGGGCGCGGCCCCGCCCGCGAGGAGTTCGGCGACCACCCCGACCGGGATCCCGGTGCGGTACGACAGGTCGGCCACGTCCAGCACCTCGGGCAGCCGTCCGGGGCGTCCGGTCAGCTCCCCGAGCCGTTCCAGTACGCCGGTCAGCGGGGCATGGGCGTCACTCACCAAGGTCCCCCTGGACACGCGTGGTTGGTCGGTCGGCCGAGCAGACGCGAGGCTATCCAATCACCGGTCCCGGCCACCAGACATGACAAGGACCACTGCCCAAGGGGGCAGCAATCGTTGACATGTGACGGACCGGCAGGAAAGGATCACCTCACCAGGCCACGGTCGAACCGACCCGCCCCGGGTGCCGCCTATGGGGGAGCGGCATCCGGGGCGACCAGCCGCCCCGCCTCCTCCCCAGAAGGTGAGGCGAACCGATGCCGCAGCCCGTCCTGCTCCTCGGTGCCGGCCGCCGGCGCGCGTACGACGAGTTCGTGCTGACGCGTGTCGCCGCGGTCCGCCCGGTGCTGCTGGTGGACGCCGCACCGCCGGCCTGGGCACAGCAGTGCCTGGCCGGTCACCTCGCGGCGGACCCCGGCAAGGGCGGCGCGACGGCATCGGCGGTGCTGCGGTTCGCGGCCAGGCACCGGGTCCGCGGCGTGCTGACCCACATGGGCGAGTACGCGGTCACCGCCGCCACGATCGCCGGGCAGTTGGGGCTGCCCGGCACCTCCCTCGCCGCGGCCGCCGCGTGTGCCGACCCGCCCGCGCTGCGCACGCTGCTGGCCGGCCACGCGGTCCCCGTCGACGCCCCCGGCACGCCCCGTGTCTCGGCCGAGACGGTCGTCCTCGACGGCGAGATCCGCATCGCCGCCATCACCCGTACGACCCTGGGTCCGGCGCCCGCCCGGCAGCCGCTCCGGCACACCGTGCACGCCCACGACGGCCTGCTGCACAACCGTTTCCTGCGGCTGGCCGTCGACCGCACCGTGCACGCCCTCGGCGTCGGCCGGGGCGTCCTGCACATCGGCCTCACCCTCACCGACCGCGGTCCCCGGGTCACCGACGTCGCCCCGCATCTCCCGGGCGACCTGATCCCGCTCCTCGTCAAGCGGGCCACCGGCGTCGACCTCGCCCAGGCCGCGGCCGCCCTCGCCACCGGCGAGGTGCCCGACACGACGCCCACCCGGCAGCGGGCGGCCGCCATCCAGTTCGCCTACCCGGCCGCCACCGGCCGCCTCGACCACCTGGACCTCTCCCCCGACGCCGCCCACGAGCCCGGCGCCGACCGCATGCTCCTCACCCGGCACACCGGCGACCACGTCACCGCCGGTCCGCACGCCACCGCCGCCGACCGGCTGGCCCTCTGGGTGGCGGTCGGCGAGACCCCGGCCCACTGCGACGACGCGCTGCGCCGGATGGCCCGCCACCTGTCCGCAGGCATCGCCCCGCTCGCGAACGCGGCCTGAGCGCTCCGCTGGAAGTGCCGCGACATGCCGTCGGTCGACTGCGGCGCCGTCGTGGCTGGTCGCGCCCACGCGGCGGCAGCCGCATATCGGATACGGCCCCGCGCCCCTTCAGGGCGCTACCGAATCGCAGTGGACGAGGTCCGTACGAGCCGCCCTAGAACGCGATCGTCCGTATCAACTCGCCTGCCTCACCCAGCACTTCGACTTCCTCCCGGCTCATCGTCGGATTGACCGCCCGCCGCCGCAGAGCCTCCGCCAGCCCCTCCTCGGACAGTTCGGCCGGGTCGGCGAGCAGGGCCGCCAGCAGCTTGTGCGCCAACGGGTAAGCACCCAGCGCCACTTGAGCGAGGATCACCGCGGACATGCCCCAGTCGAGCCCGGGCGGCCCGTCCTCGGCGTTGGTCCAGTCGATGACCCGCGGGCCGTCGGGAGTCAGAATCACGTTGTCCGGATGCAGGTCCAGGTGGAGGACCCGGGTGCCGGGGTCGGCAGGGTCCCGGCCGGGCACGGCGTGCAGCCGCCGCAGCAGCGAGGCGAGCAGCGCACCGCCCTCCTCCGCGTCCGTCTCCCCCGCCAGCAGCGCCGCCAGCATGGTCGGCCCGGACAGCCGCTCCATGACCAGTTCGGTACGGGACCCGGAGGGCCGCACCCGGGGCGCCGGGTACCCGTGCTCCCGTACGTACGCCATCACCGCGCCCTCGGCGGCCGCGTCCCCCCGGCCGTCCCGGTCCCGGCGCAGCACCCACGCCTCGTCGATCTCGTACACATCGGCCGAACGCCCCGAGCCGAGCAGTCTCCCCGTCATGGCGTGACCATAACGAGTCGGTCCCCGCACAGCCCCCTCTCAGCTTCCCCCGGGCGGCCGGTAAGGTAGCCGGGTCGTCATCACCCGTACGGGGGGAAGCCGGTGCAATTCCGGCGCTGACCCGCAACCGTGAGCCACACCTGGTGGCAAGCCGGACCGCCGCGCCCGGGACGTTGATCGGCTCATGTGCGCCGGCGCCCGCCGTCGCACGGCACCGTCGAGGTTTACGGAGCCGAGCCGCCGGGGTGTCCCGTGCTGCCCGGCTCCCCGCAGGGAGAGGCACCCGCCGACCATGACCGTCCTCCGCCGCACCGCCGGGGTGCTGGCCGCCACCGCCGTCATCGGTACCGCCACGCCCGCGACGACCGCACTCGCCGCCGGCACGTCCCCGTCGCCGTCCGCGTCGGCGGTCCTCCCGTCGGGGCTGTACGGCAGTTCGGACCCCAAGTTCGACGGCGTCTGGCGCCAGTCCCTCGCCCTGCTGGCCCAGCGCGCGGTGGGGCTGACCCCGGCCGCGAAGGCGGTGGACTGGCTGGCCGGGCAGCAGTGCGCGAACGGCTCGTTCGCCGCGTTCCGCGCCGACCCGGCGGCGGCCTGCGACGCCAAGGTGGCGGTCGACACGAACAGCACGGCGGCCGCCGTACAGGCGCTGAAGGCGGCCGGCGGGCACGACGCCGCCGCGGACAAGGCCGTGACCTGGCTGAAGTCGCAGCAGAACAAGGACGGCGGCTGGGGCTACACCCCGGGCTCGGCCAGCGACACCAACTCCACCGGTGTGGTCATCGGCGCGCTCGCGGCGGCCGGCGAGAGCGCGGACAGGTCGCCGTACGACCTCCTCGCCAAGTGGTCCATCCCCTGCGCCGAGGACGGTGGCGGCGCCCTCGCCTACCAGCCGGACAAGCAGGGGAAGCTGGCCGCCAACGCGGACGCGACCGCGGCCGGGGTGCTCGGGGCCCTCGGCAGGGGGTTCGTGACGACGGCCGGGAAGGCCCCGGCAAAGGGCTACGCCTGCGCCGACTCCGACCAGGCCCTCACCCGGGAGGAGGTGGCCCGCAACGGCGCCGCGTACCTGGGGGACGCCACGTCCGCGACCGGCCACCTCGTCTCCACGCTGCCCGGTGCCAAGCCCCAGCCGGACTACGGCAACACCGCCGACGCGGTCGTCGCCATGGCCGCGCAGGGCTGGACGAAGCCGGCGAAGAAGCCGTACGCCTGGCTGGAGGCGCACGCCGTGCCGTGGGCGGAGCAGAGCGGGCCGGCGGCCTACGCCGAGCTGATCCTCGCCGCGCACGCGATGGGCGCGGACCCGCGTGACTTCGGCGGCACGAACCTGGTGACGGCGCTGAACGCGACGGGCCCGGCCCCGCGGACCGCAGCCGCGAAGCACACCGAGGAGAAGAAGTCCGGCAGCAGCGTGTGGTGGATCGTCGGCACCGGCCTCGTCGCCGGTATCGGCATCGGCTTCCTGCTCAGCGGCCGCCGGAAGCAGCAGCAGCTGTGACCGCGGTCCGCCGTGCGGCGCTGCTGCTCCTGGCCGCGCTGACGCTGTGCGCGGCGGCCGCCGGGCCGGCGGCGGCCACCGGTTACCGCTACTGGTCCTTCTGGGAGCGGGACGGCGCGCGCTGGACGTACGCCACGCAGGGCCCCGCCACCGCGCGGCCCGCCGACGGTTCGGTCGAGGGGTTCCGCTTCGCGCTGAGCGAGGACTCGGCGGACGCGTCGCGGCCGCGCGGCACGGCGGACTTCGGGACGATCTGCGCCGGTACGCCCGCCGTCGGGGGCCGGAAGCGGGTGGGGCTGGTCGTCGACTTCGGTACGGCGGCGGACGCGCCCTCGGGAGAGCGGCCGCCTGCGCGACGGACGGCCTGCGCGGTGGTGTCCGCGGACGCGACGGCGGCGGAGGCGCTGGCGGCAGTGGCGAAGCCGCTGCGGTACGACACGAACGCGTTGTTGTGCGCGATCGGGGGGTATCCGTCGCGGGGGTGCGGGGAGAAGGTGGCCGCGGGGGGTACGTCGGACAGCGGGCCGTCGCTTGGCCTGGCGGCCGGCGTGGGGGTGGTCGTGGTGGTGGCTGCGGGTGCCCTCTGGCAGGCACGGCGGCGGAAGAATGCGTGAGCGCCACAGTGCGGGCCGGTGGGGGCTGGTCGCGCAGTTCCCCGCGCCCCTGAAGGGGCGCCGCAGTCGCGTCAGCTTCATGGCTGCGGGCAGTCGTGCCGCTGGGGCGATGGGGGTCCCCCCGCGCGAGCGAAGCCGAGCGTGGGGGAGGGTGGGCGCAGCGGCACCCCGCAAGCGCGGGCGAGCGAAACCCCCCGTCCCCCGGCAGCAGCGCCGCTCCCCCGTACACCCCGGCGCCTGGTGGCTCTGGTCCCTCTCCCTCGGTGTCGCCGCGTCCCGTACCACCAACCCGCTCCTCCTCGCCCTCCTCGTCACGGTCACCGCCTACGTCGTGGCCGTCTGCCGGACCCGGTCCGCCCCCTGGTCCCGTTCCTACGCCGCCTTCGCCAGGCTCGCCCTCGCCGTTCTCCTCGTCCGCCTCGCCTTCACCGTCGTGCTCGGCTCCCCCGTCCCCGGCGCGCACACCCTCGTCACCCTCCCCGAAGTGCCCCTCCCCCACTGGGCCCAGGGCATCCGGCTCGGTGGCCGGGTCACCGCCGAGGCACTCGTCTTCGCCCTGTACGACGGCCTCAGGATCGCCACCCTCCTCGTCTGCGTCGGCGCCGCGAACGCGCTCGCCGGCCCGGCCCGGCTGCTCAAGTCCCTGCCCGGCGCCCTGTACGAGCTGGGCGTGGCCGCGGTCGTCGCCCTCACCTTCGCGCCGCACCTGGTCGCCGACGTACAGCGGCTGCGGGCCGCCCGGCGGCTGCGCGGCCGCCCCGACTCCGGCATCCGCGGCCTGCTCCAGGTCGGACTCCCGGTCCTGGAGGGCGCGTTGGAGCGTTCGGTCGCCCTCGCCGCCGCGATGGACGCGCGCGGGTACGGCCGCAGCGCCGACGTCCCGGACCGGGTCCGCCGTACGACGGCCGCGCTCACCCTCGGCGGTCTGCTCGGCATCTGCGCGGGGCTGTACGGGCTGCTGACCACCGAGGGCGGCGGCTACGGGCTGCCCGTACTGCTCGCCGGGGTGGTCGCCGCGCTGGCGGGGCTGCGGCTCGGCGGCCGGCGTTCGCCGCGCACCCGGTACCGGCCGGACCCGTGGGACGCGCGGGCCTGGCTGGTGTCCGGGGCGGGCGCCGCCGTCGCCGCCCTGCTCACCCTGGCGTCCGTCCGTGATCCGGACGCCCTGCACCCCGGGGTCGTACCGCTGGTCGCCCCCACGCTTCCGCTCTGGCCAGCGGCCGCCGTGCTGCTCGGCCTGCTGCCCGCCCTGATCGTTCCCAAGGATCCCGAGGATCCCGAGGAGGAGCCGTCGTGATCCGCTTCGAAGACGTCTCCGTGACGTACGAGGGCGCTGCCCGACCCGCCGTCCGAGGCGTCGACTTCGAGGTGCCCGAGGGTGAACTCG
Source organism: Streptomyces sp. GbtcB6 (assembly GCF_019091475.1). Classification (NCBI taxonomy): domain Bacteria; kingdom Bacillati; phylum Actinomycetota; class Actinomycetes; order Kitasatosporales; family Streptomycetaceae; genus Streptomyces; species Streptomyces sp. GbtcB6. Next base: position 70,599 of record NZ_JAGXJL010000016.1, read on the forward strand.
TCCTCCTGGTCGGCCCGTCCGGCACCGGGAAGTCGACGGTTCTGAACTCCGTGAGCGGGCTCGTGCCGCACTTCACCGGCGGCACCCTGCGCGGCCGGGTGACGGTCGCCGGCCGGGACACCCGTACCCACCGGCCGCGCGAACTCGCCGACGTCGTCGGCACGGTGGGCCAGGATCCGCTCGCCCATTTCGTGACCGACACGGTGGAGGACGAACTCGCCTACGGGATGGAGTCGTTGGGGATCGCCCCGGCCGTGATGCGGCGGCGGGTGGAGGAGACCCTGGATCTGCTGGGGCTCGCCGAGCTGCGGGACCGGGCGATCGCCACGCTCTCGGGCGGGCAGCGGCAGCGGGTCGCGATCGGGTCGGTGCTCACCCCGCATCCCGCGGTCCTGGTGCTCGACGAGCCGACCTCCGCGCTCGACCCGGCCGCCGCCGAGGAGGTGCTGGCCGTGCTCCAGCGGCTGGTGCACGACCTGGGGACGACGGTTCTGCTGGCCGAGCACCGGCTGGAGCGGGTCGTGCAGTACGCCGACCAGGTCGTGCTGCTGCCGGGGGACGGGGCCGCGCCGGTGTGCGGGACGCCCGCCGAGGTGATGGCCGTGTCGCCGGTGTGTCCGCCGGTGGTGGAGCTCGGGCGGCTGGCCGGGTGGTCGCCGCTGCCGATGACCGTACGGGACGCCCGGCGGCGGGCGGCCGGGCTGCGGGAGCGCCTGGCCGGGCGGGCCCCGGAGCAGCGGCCCGCGGCCGGCCCCGCGGTTCCGCTCGCCGAGGTCCGCTCCCTCGCCGTCCGCCGGGGCCGGGTCGACGCGCTGTGCGGCGTCGATCTCACCGTCGCCCCCGGGGAGACCGTCGCCCTCATGGGGCGCAACGGCGCCGGGAAGTCCACGCTGCTGGGCGCCCTGGTCGGGCTCGTCGAGCCGGACTCCGGCGCGGTGCGGGTCGGCGGCGCGGTCCCGCACCGCACGCGCCCGCGCGATCTAGTACGCCTCGTCGGACTGGTCCCGCAGGAACCCCGGGACCTGCTGTACGCCGACACGGTCGGCGCCGAGTGCGCGGCCGCCGACCGGGACGCGGGGGCGGTGCCCGGGACCTGCCGCGGGCTCGTGTCCGGACTGCTTCCCGGGGTCGCGGACGACACGCACCCCCGTGATCTCTCCGAGGGGCAGCGGCTCGCCCTCGCGCTCGCCGTCGTCCTCACCGCCCGGCCGCCGCTGCTCCTGCTCGACGAGCCGACCCGGGGCCTGGACTACGCGGCGAAGGCCCGGCTGGTGGGCGTGTTGCGCGGGCTCGCCGCCGACGGGCACGCGATCGTGCTGGCCACGCACGACGTGGAGCTGGCCGCGGAGCTCGCGCACCGGGTGGTGCTGCTCGCGGAGGGGGAGGTCATCGCGGACGGGCCGACCGACGACATCGTCGTCTCCTCGCCGTCCTTCGCCCCGCAGGTGACGAAGATCCTCGCGCCGCAGCGGTGGCTCACCGTGGCCCAGGTCCAGGAGGCGCTGGCATGACCGGCATGCCCCCTCCCCGGGCGAGGTCCGGTCCCCGGGCACGGTCCCGAGCGGACAACCCCGTGCGGCTCGGCCCCCGCTCCCTCGCGGCCCTGCTCCTGGTCAGTGTCGTCGGGGTGGTCGCCGTCGGCTGGCCCTTCCTCGCGCCGCCCTCCTCCCGGATCGCCTCGCACGCCCAGGACGCGCCCTGGCTCTTCGCGGGCCTGCTGGTGCTGCTGGTCGCCGTGCTGGCGGCGACGATCGCCGAGTCGGGGCTCGGTCCGAAGGCGGTCGCCATGCTGGGCGTGCTGGCCGCGACGGGGGCGGCGCTGCGGCCGGTCGGCGCCGGCACCGCCGGGATCGAGCCGATGTTCTTCCTGATGGTGCTGAGCGGACGGGTGCTCGGGCCGGGCTTCGGGTTCACCCTGGGCTCGCTCACCATGTTCGCGTCGGCGCTGCTCACCGGCGGGGTGGGGCCGTGGCTGCCGTTCCAGATGCTGGCGATGGGCTGGTTCACGATGGGGGCCGGTCTGCTGCCGGGTGCCGGGCGGCTGCGCGGCCGCGGCGAGCTGGCGCTGCTGGCGGGTTACGGCTTCCTGGCCGCGTTCGCCTACGGCACGGTCGTCGACCTGGCCGGCTGGCCGCTGCTGGCCGGCAACGCCTCGAACCTGGCCTTCGACCCGCATGCCGGGCCCGCCGCCAACCTGGCCCGTTTCCTCGCCTACAGCCTGGCCACCGCCATGGGATGGAACCTGGGGCGGGCCCTGTGCACGGTCGTCCTCACCCTGGTCCTCGGTCCGGCGTTGCTGCGGGCGCTGCGCCGGGCCACCCGGCGGGCCGCCTTCGAGACCGCGGTCACATTCGACGGCCCCGGGGCGTGAGATCTCGTACGCGTCCGGTGACGGGACCGGTGAAGCACCCCACATGACGCACGTCACCTACGATCCGGAACAGTAGTCAGACTTATCCGTTATGTCCGTTTCGCAACCCCCGCCGACCTGCGGTTTGAGAGCCACGCCACACAACGGACCACCGCCGCCTATGCGACCACCACTAGTAAAAGGGGTGATTGCGGACGGCTTTCCGGCCTGCTTGTCTGGACGACGTCGCCAGGCGCCACGAGCCCACAGCGGGCCGCGGCGCCGACGCATACGGACGGCCCTCACGGGTGGTTCCGGAGCACGGCGACTCCCTGTCCCCGACGAACGAGGTTCTCCGTGTCCGTGTCCTTCATCCGCCGCATCGCTTCCCCGAAGAAGGCCCTCACCACCGCCGCCGTGGCCGCTGCCGCCGCCGGCATGGCCCTGACCGCGGCGCCCGCCCAGGCCGCCACCACGTCGGCCTCCTCCGCCCAGGCGATCGCGCACAAGATGATTCCGGACGCCGCACAGTTCAACGCGTTCAGCAAGATCGTGTCGCACGAGAGCGGCTGGAACCCCTCCGCCACCAACTCGTCCTCCGGCGCCTACGGCCTGGTCCAGGCCCTGCCCGGCTCGAAGATGGCGTCTGCCGGCTCCGACTGGAAGACCAACCCGGCCACCCAGATCAAGTGGGGTCTGGACTACATGAACTCCCGCTACGGCAGCCCGACCGCCGCCTGGAGCTTCTGGCAGGCCAACGGCTGGTACTGAGCCGGCCGACCCGCGCGCACCCGCGGTCGATCGCGGCCGAGCCACGCACCCGCCGCTGATCCCCGGCGCCGCGCGCCCCTGAACCCCGGCACCCTCGCCTCCCTCCTCCTGGGCGAGGGTGCCGACGTAGGTCCGGACGTGGTGCACTGGGCCCGGAGCCAGCCCATCCGCCGGAGGAACGATGACGACGGCCACCCCGCCCCGCGACCCCGAGACCCGCGGTGTGCGGCTGGTGGCCGTTCTGCTGGCGCTGATGCTGGTGAGCGGCCTGATCGACGCCGTCGGCTATCTCGGCCTGGGCCATGTCTTCACCGCCAACATGACCGGCAACGTGGTGATCCTCGGCTTCGCGGCCGCCGGGACGCCCGGCTTCTCCGTCCCCCACTCGGCGGCCTCCCTGGCCGCCTTCATGCTGGGCGCTGCGGTGGGCGGCCGGGTCGCGGCCCGGTTCGCCGCCGGCTCCCGCCGCCGGTGGATGCGGGCGACCCTGGCCGCGGAGGCGGTGCTGCTGGCCGGGGCGGCCGCGGTGGCCTTCACCGCGTCCGGCACGCCGGCGACCAGGTACGTCCTGATCGCGCTGACCGCCTTCGCGATGGGGCTGCGCAACGCGAACGTCCGCAAGCTGGGCGTGCCCGACCTCACGGCGACCACGGTCCTCACCACCACCCTGACCGGACTCGTCTCCGAGTCCCGCCTCGGCGACGGCACCAGCCGCCGCTCCCCGCGCAGGGCGGCCGCGATCGCCGCACTGTTCGCCGGCGCGGTCCTGGGCGCCTGGCTGATCCGCGACCACAGCCCGGGGGTGCCGCTGATGGTCGCGGCGGCCATGTCCGGGGTGCTGGCGCTGATCGCCTCGGGCAGGGAGTGACATCGCGTCTCGGGGGAGGCAGGAACGGGGCGTAGGGAGGGGGTGCTCCTGCCTCCCTCGGGACGGGCCGGCGGCGCCGGGAGCCGTCGGCCCGCGTCCGGAGGGGGTTACGACGTAGTCGCCCGGAGGGGTTACGACGTGGTGACCTGAAGGTGTTTCACACCGTTGATCCACGCCGAGCGGAGCCGGTCCGGGTCGCTGACCAGCCGGAGGCCCGGCATCGCGTCGGCGATCGCGTTGAAGATCAGGTCGATCTCGAGGACGGCCAGGGACTTGCCGAGGCAGTAGTGGGGGCCGCCGCCCCCGAAGCCGAGGTGGGGGTTGGGGTCGCGGGTGATGTCGAACTCGTCGGGGTCGGCGAAGACCTCGGGGTCGTGGTTGGCGGAGGCATAGAAGACGCCGACCCGGTCGCCCTTGCGGATCAGCCTGCCGCCCAGTTCGGTGTCCTGGGTGGCGGTGCGCTGGAAGGAGTTGACCGGGGTGGCCCAGCGGACGATCTCCTCGGCCGCGGTCGACGGGCGCTCCCGCTTGTAGAGGTCCCAGGCGTCGGGGTGGGTCAGGAACGCGTGCATGCCGTGGGTGATCGCGTTGCGGGTGGTCTCGTTGCCGGCCACCGCGAGCATCAGCACGAAGAAGCCGAACTCGTCGGAGTTGAGGTTGCCCTCGTCCTCGGCGGCGACCAGGGTGGAGACGATGTCCTTGGCCGGGCACTGCTTGCGGTCGGCCGCCATGTTCATCGCGTAGGCGATCAGCTCGGTGGCGGACTCGGCGCCCACCTCCTCGGTGATCGCGTACTCCGGGTCGTCGTACGAGATCATCTTGTTGGACCAGTCGAAGATCTTGGCCCGGTCGTCCTGCGGGATGCCGATCAGTTCCGCGATCGCCTGGAGGGGGAGCTCGCAGGCGACCTCGGTGACGAAGTCGAAGGGGCCGGAGTGGGCGCGGGCCGCGTCGACGATCGACCCGGCGCGGGCGCGCAGCCGCTCCTCCAGGGCCCGGATCGAGCGCGGGGTGAAGCCGCGCTGGATGATCTGGCGGACCCGGGTGTGCTCGGGCGGGTCCATGTTCAGCAGGATCAGCCGCTGGGCGTCGATCGCGTCCCGCTGCATGTGCTCGCCGAAGCGGATGATCGCGGTGTTGACCCAGGACGAGAAGATCTCGGGGTGCGTGGAGACGTACTTGACGTCCGCGTGCCGGGTGACGGCCCAGTAGCCGTCGTCCTGGAAGCCCGCGATGCCGTGCGGCTGTTCGATCCAGCGGACCGGTTCCGCCTGGCGCAGTTGGGCGAACTCCGGGAGCGGCACCCGGTGATGGAGCAGGTCGGGGTCGGTGAGGTCGAACCCGTCGGGCAGCGCGGGACAGGGCATGAGCGACTCACTCCCACCGTGTACGAGCCTGGACATGTGTTTCTGACATGTTCTGACGGACCATCAGAAATGGCCGGTTGCCGTGAAGGTAATAACGGGTTCTACAAGTCGCAAGGGGCACGGTCCCCCCAATTGCATGCACCCCCCTTGCGGTTGTGGACGGACTGTCAGCAAACTGCACGCAGAACTAGTACGCGTTCTAGTTCTGCGTGGCGGGCCGGGCCGGGACGCCCCTGCGCCGCGCGGGTGACCGAGGAGAGGACCGAGCCCCCATGGCCGCGGAACCCGTGATCGTCGAAGCCGTACGCACCCCCATCGGCAAGCGCGGTGGCGCGCTCGCCAACCTGCATCCCGCCTACCTCCTGGGCGAGACCTACCGTGAACTCCTCGGCCGCACCGGCATCCCCGCCGACGCGGTCGAGCAGATCGTCGGCGGCACGGTGACCCACGCCGGCGAGCAGTCCATGAACCCCGCACGCACCGCCTGGCTGACCATGGGGCTGCCGTACGAGACCGCGGCCACCACCGTCGACTGCCAGTGCGGCTCCTCGCAGCAGGCCTCGCACATGACCGCCAACATGATCGCCGCCGGGGTCATCGACGTCGGGATCAGCTGCGGGGTCGAGGCGATGTCCCGGGTGCCGCTGGGCTCGGGCTCCAAGCACGGTCCGGGCAAGCCCTTCCCCGACGAGTGGAACGTCGACCTGCCCAACCAGTTCGAGGCCGCCGAGCGCATCGCCCGCAACCGGGGCCTGACCCGTGAGAACGTCGACGCGCTCGGGCTGCTCTCGCAGGAGCGGGCGGCGCACGCCTGGGCCGAGGAGCGCTTCAAGCGCGAGACCTTCGCCGTCCAGGTACCGACGACGGAGGAGGAACAGCACGCGGGGCAGGGCATGTGGCGCCTGGTCGACAGGGACGAGGGGCTGCGGGACACGTCGGCCGAGGCGCTGGCGGGCCTGAAGCCGGTGATGCCGACGGCGGTCCACACGGCCGGCAACTCGTCCCAGATCTCCGACGGCGCGGCCGCCATCATGTGGGCGTCCAAGCGCATGGCCCGTGCCCTGAAGCTCCGCCCGCGGGCCCGGATCGTCGCCCAGGCCCTGGTCGGCGCCGACCCGCACTTCCACCTCGACGGCCCGATCGACGCGACCCGCGCCGTGCTGGGCAAGGCCGGCATGACCCTGAAGGACATCGACCTCGTCGAGATCAACGAGGCGTTCGCGTCCGTGGTGCTCAGCTGGGCCCAGGTCTTCGAGCAGAACCTGGACAAGGTCAACGTCAACGGCGGCGCGATCGCCCTCGGCCATCCGGTGGGGGCCACCGGCGCCCGCCTGATCACCACCGCCCTGCACGAACTGGAACGCACGGACAAGGAGTTCGCCCTCATCACCATGTGCGCGGGCGGCGCCCTGGCAACCGGAACGATCATCCAGCGGCTGTAGCGCCCCAAAGGGGCGCGGGGAACTGCGCGACCAGCCACAACGGCGCCGCGGCCGAACTCGAACGACAGGCGTCACCCGGGAGCCGACGCCATCACCGGCTCCCGGTCTTCCTTGTCGGCCCCCGCCACCCGCAGGGCCCGCGGCCCCTGCAGCAGATAGCCGACGCCGAAGCCCGCACCGACCACCGCCGCACCGCCCACCGCGTCCAGGACCCAGTGGTTGCCGGTGCCGATGATCGCCGAGACCGTGAAGAGGGGGTGGATCAGGCCGAGGACCTTCAGCCACCACTTCGGGGCGACGACGGCGATGACGATCCCGCACCACAGCGCCCAGCCGAAGTGCAGCGAGGGCATCGCCGCGTACTGGTTGGTCAGCTCGGTGAGCGTGCCGTAGTCCGGCTTGGCGAAGTCCTGCGGGCCGTGCACGGTGTCGACGATGCCGAGGCCCGGCATCAGGCGGGGCGGGGCCAGCGGGTAGAGCCAGAAGCCGATCAGGGCGAACGCGGTGGCGAAGCCGAGGGCGGTGCGGGCCCAGCGGTAGTCGACGGGGCGGCGGACGTAGAGGACGGCGAGGACGGTCAGCGGGACGACGAAGTGGAAGGACTCGTAGTAGAAGTCGAGGAAGCTCCGCAGCCAGCCGATGCCGTACACGGTGTGGTTGGCCCAGTGCTCGATGTCGATGTGCAGGAACCGCTCGATGTCGTGGATCCGGTACCCGTGGCGCTCGGCGCGGGCCCGCCCGGAGGTGCCGTTCCCGTCCCCGGCGGCGGCGAGCCTGATCTGCTGGTAGACGAAGTAGACCAGCCGCATCGCGACCAGTTCGAGGAAGAGGTTGGGGCGGGTCAGCACCCGGCGCAGGGACGCGGCCAGCGGGACCTGCCGGAAGCGGGCCGGTACCGGTTCCGCGTAGTCCGTCGGGATCGGGCGGAGGAACTCCGGGGCGGTGCGGGACAGGAAGGGGACGACCGTGGCCGCGGCCAGGGCGGCGAGCAGGATCGTGTTGTCGCGCACGGGCACGAAGAGCGACTGGTTCGGCAGCATCGACTTGGCGGGCAGCGTCATCACGAGGACGACCACCACCGGCCACACCGACCGGTCCGCCGCGCGCCGCCCGGCCCGGCCGACCACCGCGAGCAGCACCCACAGCAGCTGGTGCTGCCAGGCGGCCGGCGACACCGCCACCACCGCACAGCCGGTGATGGCGACCGCCAGCAGCAGTTGCCCGTCCCGGGCGTAGCGCACCGCCCGGCGCAGCGCGAGGGTGGCCACGCCCGCGGCGAGCGCCAGGAACAGGACGATCTCCAGCGGGCCGCTCAGCCCGAACCGCAGCAGGGCACCGTGCAGCGACTGGTTGGCGAGCGCGTCGGCCTCGCCGCCGAGGCCCACGCCGGCCATGTGGTGGACCCAGTAGGTGTACGAGTCGTGCGGCATCGCCGCCCAGGCCAGCACCGTGCAGGCGGCGAAGGTCACGCCGGTGGTGAGGGCGGCCCGGCGGCGGCCGGTGAACCACAGCAGCGGCGCGAACAGCAGCAGGGCCGGCTGGAGGGCGGCGGCCAGCCCGACGCACAGCCCGCTGTCCCGCTGCCCGCGCCCGGCGAAGCAGCCGAGCAGGACGAGCAGGACCGGGATGATGCTGGTCTGGCCGAGCCAGAGGGTGTTGCGGACCGGCAGCGAGAGCATCAGGAGGCTGATCGCGACCGGCGCGGCCAGCAGCGAGGTGCGGCGGCTCACCGGCTTGGGCAGCGCCCGGGCGGCGACCAGGCCGAGGGCGACCACCAGCAGCAGCGTGCCGAAGGTCCAGCCCCAGCCGAGGGCCTGCTCGGCGGCTCTGGTGAGCGGCTTGAGCACCAGCCCGCCGAAGGGGGTGCCGGTGAACTGCGTCGAGTCGTACAGGGAGCCCTTGACGTGCAGGACGCCGTCCGGGCCGACCCAGGTCTCCAGGTCCGTCAGCCGTTCCCCGCTCGGGGTGCTGAGGACGGCGGCCACCTGCCGTACGGCAAGGATCGCGGCCACCGCCCACAGGCCGAGCCGGGCCATTCTGAACCGTGCTCCGGCCTCCGCCCCGCCGAAAGCCTCCCCCGGTCGTCCTCCGTGCTCCACGTTCGCCACGCCTCGCCGGCCTCCCGCCCCGTCCCGCGCATCGTTCTGAGAACCCTATGAGGCTCCCACCACCTCTGGAGAGAGACGCAGGCAACCCCCTCGTCACCTGACGTCCGCCCGTCTTTTGTCCGGAAGACGACAGTGCGCGAGGGGTGGGGTCGCGTCCACGGAGCGCGACAAGGATCACAGTGCGCGGCCCGCATACGGCCGCGGGAGCGGGCAGACGTCCCTGCACACACCGCGTTTAGCTGCACTATGCACGTAAGCGCGTACGCGACGTAACGCCCCCAAGTACTCCTATCGTCGCTTTTCGGTCCGTCCGCCGCCGTACGGGCCGCGCCCCCGTCCCCCACGAAAGGTAGGCGAGCCCCGTTTTGGCGACCGCCACTGCCGTCACCCCGTCCACCCGTACGGCCACCTCCCCCGCCTTGGCCCCCACCGTCACCGACCCCGCGCTGGTGAAGCGCGCCGTGAAGGCGGCCGCGCTCGGCAACGCCATGGAGTGGTTCGACTTCGGCGTCTACAGCTACATCGCGGTGACCCTGGGCAAGGTCTTCTTCCCGTCCGGCAGCCCGACCGCCCAGCTGCTGTCCACGTTCGGCGCCTTCGCCGCGGCCTTCCTGGTCCGCCCGCTCGGCGGCATGGTCTTCGGCCCGCTCGGCGACCGCGTGGGCCGCCAGAAGGTCCTCGCCGTCACCATGATCATGATGGCGGCGGGCACCTTCGCGATCGGCCTGATCCCCTCCTACGCCACGATCGGCGTCGGCGCCCCGCTGCTCCTCCTCGCCGCCCGCCTGGTGCAGGGCTTCTCCACCGGCGGCGAGTACGCGGGCGCGTCCACGTTCATCGCCGAGTACGCGCCGGACAAGAAGCGCGGCTTCTTCGGCAGCTGGCTGGAGTTCGGCACGCTGGCGGGCTACATCGGCGGTGCGGGCCTGGTGACCCTGATGACGGCGCTGCTCTCCGCCGACGACCTGACGTCCTGGGGCTGGCGCATCCCGTTCCTGATCGCGGGCCCGATGGGCATCATCGGCCTCTACCTGCGGATGCGCCTGGAGGAGACCCCGGCGTTCGCCGCGGAGGCCGAGAAGTCCGAAGAGTCCCGCCCGAAGGTCCCCCTGCGCGAGATGATCACGGGCCAGTGGCGGGCTCTGCTCCTCTGCATGGCTCTGGTCCTGGTCTTCAACGTCACGGACTACATGCTGCTGTCGTACATGCCCAGCTATCTCACCAGCGAGCTGAAGTACGACGAGACGCACGGCCTGCTGGTCGTCCTCGGCGTGATGGCGCTGATGATGATCGTCCAGCCGTTCGCCGGAGCCCTGACCGACCGTGTCGGCCGCCGCCCGGTGATCGCGGCGGGCTGCGCGGGCTTCCTCTGCCTCTCCGTCCCCGCCCTCCTCCTGATCCGCCAGGGCAGCCTGCTCGCGGTCGCCCTCGGCATGGGCGCCCTGGGCCTCCTCCTGGTCTGCTTCACGGCAGCGATGCCGGCCGCCCTCCCGGCCCTCTTCCCGACCCGGGTCCGCTACGGCTCCCTGTCGATCGGCTTCAACATCTCGGTCTCCCTGTTCGGCGGCACGACCCCGCTGGCGGTGACGGCCCTGATCGGAGCGACGGGGAACCTGATGATGCCCGCGTACTACATGATGGCCGCAGCGGTGATCGGCGGCTTCGCGGCCTGGCTCATGGCAGAGACAGCGGGGCAGCCCCTTCCGGGCTCGGCCCCTTCTGTGGAGGCGCCCCGGTAGGAGCGCCCCTAAAGGGGCGCGGGGCTGTGTCCATATGCGGCTCCGCCGCGCGGGCGCGCTCGGCCCCCACCGGCCCGCAGTCGACGGACCGAGCGCAGCCATCCCCCTCAGGGGCGCGGGGAACTGCGCAAAACCCCCACCCACCTGCACTGTTCGAACGATCCGCCCCGTCGGCCCGTACCGTCGGTAGACAGACGGTGGCTGTCCGGAACGGGCCCAGGAACCATGCCCTCCGCTATACCGTCTGTAGTCGGTGATCCACACACGGGCGGAGGGCATCGGTTCATGATCGGCCAGCGGAGACCTCGCCGACGCACACGCTTACTCGCGGTCCTCCTCATCCTCGCCGGCATCCAGCTCGGCTGGCTCGCCGCCCCCGCCTTCGCCTGCGCCTGCGGCGCCCTCGTCCCCGGCGCCACCCAGCAGGTCACCGTCGGCCGCGAGGAATCCGTACTGCGCTGGGACGGCACCCGCGAGCAGATCGTGATGCGTCTGACGGTGGACGGCGACGCCGACGCCGCCGCCTGGATCATGCCCGTCCCGCACCGCGCCACCGTCGCCCTCGCCGACCCGGCCCTCTTCGACCAGCTGCACACCCTCACCGCCCCGGCACACCGCACCCGCTACCACTTCTGGCCCGAGGACGGCGACTGGCCCCTCACCACCGGCGGCGACACCTCCACCGGCCCGCCCGGCGCCGGCGCCACCGCCCCCGGCGTCGCCGTGGTCGACCGCCAGCGGCTCGGCCCGTTCGACGTGGCCCAGCTGACCGCCACCGACTCCGGCGCCCTGAGCGGCTGGCTGCGCAGCAACGGCTTCCCCTTCCCGCCCCGCCTGAACACCGCGCTCCAGTCCTACGTCGCGGACCACTGGGAGTACGTCGCGGTCAGACTCGCCCCCGAGACCGCGGACACCGCACTGCACGGCGCCCTCGACCCGCTCCACCTCGCCTTCGCCAGCGAAAGCCCGGTCTACCCGATGCGGCTGTCCAGACTCGCGGCCACCCCGCAGTCGCTCGGCCTGTACGTCCTCGCCGCGCACCGCATGGAGCCGCGCTCGGCGATCGGCGGCGATCCCCCGCGGGTCGTCTACGCCGGCCGTCTCGGCCACCCGACCGGCGAGCTGGCCGAGCTGGCCGCCGGCACCCCGTACCTGACGGCGATCGGCCAGGAGTTCCCGTACCCGTCCCGGATCTCCGCCGACCACGTGCTGCGGCGGGCGTCCTCGGACACCCCGTTCCAGCAGGTCGTCTACGAGGACCGGCTGCGCGAGGTGGCCGGGATGCCGGCGTGGCTGGTGACGGTCGGCGGCGCGCTGCTGCTGCTCGTCGCGGTCACGTCCCTGGCCGCCGTACGACGCTCCCGCCGCCCGTCCCCGCCGCCCCCGCCGGTGCAGCCGCCGCCCCCGCCGACGCCCCCTGCGCCGATCGGCTGAGTTCCGTCCGGCACCGGGGCGGTGGATCACCGGCGCGCCCGCCGCCTCAGTAGTGCTATCCAGGTAGCTGTCACCGGACAGCCATCTGAATAGGCGAAAGGCAGCGGACGCATGAGCGGCTCTCAGCTCTGGGACGACGTCGACTTCTACTTCACCAGCCACCTGTCACCGGACGACGAGGCGCTCCAGGCGGCCCTGCGGGAGAGCGAGGCGAACGAGCTCCCGCACGCCAACGTCACCGCCAACCAGGGCAAACTGCTCCAGCTCCTCGCACAGATCCAGGACGCCCGGAACATCCTGGAGATCGGCACCCTCGGCGGCTACAGCACCATCTGGCTGGCCCGCGCCCTGCCCGCCGACGGCAGGCTGATCTCGCTGGAGTACAGCGCCCGGCACGCCGAGGTCGCGGTCCGCAACATCGCCCGCGCGGGCCTGGAGAAGGTCGTCGAGGTGCGGGTCGGGCCCGCCCTGGAGTCGCTGCCCAATCTCGCCGACGAGAACCCGGCCCCCTTCGACCTGGTCTTCATCGACGCCGACAAGGCCAACAACCCGAACTACGTGGAGTGGGCGCTCCGCCTCACCCGCACCGGCAGCCTGATCGTCGTCGACAACGTGGTGCGCGGCGGCCGGGTCGTCGACGCCGAGAGTGCCGAGCCGGACGTGGTCGGCACCCGCGCCGCGATCGAGCTGATCGCCGCCCACCCGAGGCTGAGCGGCACGGCGATCCAGACGGTCGGCAGCAAGGGCTACGACGGCTTCGCGCTGGCGAGGGTCCTCGACTGACCCCCCGGCTCACCGGAAAGGCGTCGCTCAACCCTCGTGGTAGAAGCCCACGTTGACGCTGCGCGGGGCGGTGCGGTCCCGGACGACGATCTCGCCGGAGCCGCCCCGGGGCAGCGCGACCGTACCGCCGTACGCGATGGCCTGGGCGTACTCCCCGACCTTCAGCAGCACCTCGGAGGACGGTTCGGGCTGGGAGCCGCGCAGCCAGGTGACCTGCCAGCCGCCCTCGGGTCCGCACAGGAACTCCAGGTGCACCCGGGAGACGAACAGCCAGTCGTCGGGCGTGGTGAGCCGGCAGACGGAGGCGTCGCGGCCCACCCGCAGCACGGCGCCCGGGTCGCTGGGCGCGTCGGCCATGAGCATTCCGGCCGTCTCGCCCGCTTCTCCGGACACGGAGGCCATGGTGAGTTCGAGCACGTGCGTTCCCCCTGCGCGGTTCCTGAATCCTTGTTGGATCTCCGGCGCATGATAAAACGCCCGGCCGGGCCGCGTCCGGCACAATGGAGTCATGACCGAGCGAAAGCCACCCGGGGTACCGTTCGAGTCCTGGGTCGACAAGCAGATCGGGGACGCGCAGCGGCGCGGCGAGTTCGATCAACTACCGGGCCTGGGCGAGCCGTTGCCCGCCGGCCTGGACTCGTCGTACGACGAAATGTGGTGGATCAGAAGGAAGATGGCCCGGGAGGGCCTGGCGATGCTGCCGCCGACGCTCGCCCTGCGCAAGGAGGCCGAGGACGCGCTGGCGGCCGCCTACGCGGCACCTTCGGAGCGGATCGTCCGCAAGATCATCACGGAGGTCAACGTCAAGATCCGCGACATGATGTTCAAGCCGCCGCCCGGGCCCCCGCTGGGCAAGAAGCCGTACGACGTCGAGGAGGTCGTACGCGAGTGGCGGGAGCGCCGGGCGGCGGCCGGCACGGAACCGGACTCGGAACCGGACGTACGCGGGTGACGCACATGTGCAGCAGCCGGCCCGCCGGTTCGCGGTAGCCGCGCAGGGCCGGCCGGAGCGCGCCGATATCCGGTTGCGCGAGCCGCCCCGGTCCGCCGGAGACTACGGCCCATGACCTCCTGGACGACCGCCCCCGAAGACCCCGGCTCCCCGGCCGCCCGCGCCCTGTGGCGGGCGTACTACACGGAGGTCAGCGACCGCTGGTACCTGCTCCACGAGGGCCGCCGCACCGACCCGGCCGAGCTGGAGCGGGAGATCGCCGCCCGGCCGGGCTCCGAACTGGCCCCGCCCACCGGGCGGTTGCTGATCGCGCGGTACGACGGTGAGCCGGCCGGCAGCGCGGGTGTACGGCTCCTGGACCCGGCCACCGCCGAACTCACCCGGGTCTTCGTGCACGAGGGGCTGCGCGGCCGGGGCGGCGCATCCCTCCTCGTCACAGCGGCCGAGGACGCGGCCCGGGCCCTCGGGGCCGTGCGGATCCTCCTGGACACCCGCACCGACCTGGTGGAGGCCCGCGCCCTGTACGCGCGGCTCGGCTACACGGAGACCGGGCCGCACAACGACGACGTCTACGCCGGGCACTGGTTCCGCAAGGAACTCCTCACCTGACCTGCCGTGCCGCCGGGTGCTGCGGCTGCTCGCGTTCGGTGCCGCACATTTCGTCGGTCAGCTCGCGCACCAGGCGGTCCAGGTCGGTCGGCCGGTCCGGGGTCCACCAGTCGCCGAGGAGTTCGGCCAGGGACTCCTCGCGGGCCCTGGCGAGTCGTTCGGCGGCCTCGCGGCCCTGGCCGGTGAGGGTCAGGTCGAGGCCCAGGCGGTCGGCGAGATGCCGCTCCTCCAGCTGACGGGCCCCCTCCAGGACGACGTTCATCGGGACCGGGCCGCGCTCGGCGAGCCTGCCCGGCTCCACCGAGCCGTACCTGCGGATCCGCAGCAGCAGCCAGCCGGACGCCGGCAGCAGGTCGTGGTACCCGGCCCGTTCGTTGATCTTCCGGTAGATCTCCCGGCGCCCCGCCCGGGTGCCGAGCAGGGACAGCGCCCGGGAGCACTCGTCGTAGGACGACCGCTGGACCGGGTTGGGCGGGATGGTCTCGGAGGCGTCCGGCGCGGTGACCGAGCCGCGCAGCCGGTCCTCCTTGAGGAACCAGGCGAGGACGAAGCCGAGGAGGGCGACCGGAGCGGCGTAGAGGAACACGTCGGTGATCGAGGACGCGTACGCGTGCAGGGCCGCCGGGCGCAGCGCGGGCGGCAGTGCGGCGATGCCTCGCGGGTCGGCCTTGAGGGTGTCCGGGGTGGCGCCGGGCGGGAGCCGGACGCCCCGGAAGGCGTCGGCCAGCTTGTCGGCGAGCCGGCTCGCGAAGACCGAACCGAAGATGGCGACCCCGAAGGAGGCCCCGATCGAGCGGAAGAAGGTCGCGCCGGAGGTGGCGACGCCGAGATCCTCGTACGACACGGAGTTCTGCACGATCAGCACCAGCACCTGCATGACCAGCCCGAGGCCCAGGCCGAAGACGAAGAAGTAGCCGCTCATCTCGGCTGTCGAGCTGTGCTCGTCGAGCCGGTGCAGGAGCAGCAGCCCGAGGGTGGTCACGCCGGTGCCGGCGACCGGGAACACCTTCCAGCGCCCGGTACGGCTGACGATCTGCCCGGAGATCGTCGACGACAGCAGCAGACCGATCACCATCGGCAGCATGTGCACGCCCGACAGGGTCGGCGAGATGCCCTGCACGACCTGGAGGAAGGTCGGCAGATAGGTCATCGCGCCGAACATCGCGAACCCGACGATGAAGCTGATCAGGGCGGCGAGGGTGAAGGTGCGGACACCGAAGAGCTTCAGCGGGAGCACGGGTTCGGCGGCCCGCCGCTCGACGGCCACGAACGCGACGGCGAGGACGACCCCGAGCACCGCGAGCCCGACGATCTGCGGCGAACCCCAGCGCCAGGTCGTCCCGCCCAGCGAGGCCACCAGCACCAGGCAGGTGGCGACGGCGGCGATCAGGAAGGTGCCGAGGTAGTCGATGACATGGTGGGCGCTCCGGCGCGGGATGTGCAGCGCGGCCGCGATCACGGCGAGCGCGACGATGCCGACGGGCAGGTTGACGTAGAACACCCAGCGCCAGCTCAGCTGCTCGGTGAGCAACCCGCCGAGCAGCGGCCCGAGCACACTGGTCGTACCGAACACGGCGCCGAAGAGCCCCTGGTAGCGCCCGCGGTCACGCGGCGGCACGATGTCCCCCACGATCGCCATCGACAGCACCATGAGCCCGCCGCCGCCCAGCCCCTGCAAGGCGCGGAAGCCGATCAGCTCGCCCATGTTCTGGGCCATCCCGCACAGCGCCGACCCGACGAGGAAGATCACGATCGCGAGCTGGAAGAGCCGCTTGCGCCCGTACTGGTCGCCGAGCTTGCCCCACAGCGGGGTGGCGGCGGTGGAGGCCAGCAGGTAGGCGGTGACCACCCACGACAGGTGTTCGAGCCCCCCGAGGTCGCTGACGATGGTCGGCAGGGCCGTCGACACGATCGTCTGGTCCAGCGCGGCCAGCAGCAGCCCGAGCAGCAGCGCGCCGATCGGGACCAGCACATTGCCGGGTACGCGCTCCGCGTCTTTCGCCGGGGTGTGCGTCGTTTCCAGGGCCATGGAGACCTCCCGGGGCTTTCGGCCATCTTCCATCGTGGACGGTGTCGCCCGGTATGGCCCGTCGAGTCCGCTTCGGGACCTGTGAGACGGGAGATTCCGGCGAACGTACGTGTGGGTGCTCTGCATAATCTGTGGAGTTCGTGAGGGGAGGGACGAATGCCGTGACGGATACGACCGGGGGCCACCAGTGCCCGGAGTGCGGGACACCGAAGGGGCCGGACGGCTCGCCCTTCTGCGACTGCAACCAGCGCACCTCCGACGCCCTGCGCGACGCACGCACGGCCGAACAGGCGGCCGCGGAGGACTTCGACCCGCTGCGGATACGGCCGTACGTCGCCATCGCGGGCGACCCGGGCGACGCTGCCGACGGTGCGGAGACCTCGCCGCTGCCGGTGACCGCGCCGGTCAAGGCCACGGCCGAGGTGACCGTGCCGCTGCGGGCGGTGCCCGCCGACGCGGCTCCGGAGGCTCCGGAAGGGCCTCGCCGGCGCCCCCGGTGGGCCCTGCTCCTGGCGGTCGCCGGGGCGGTGATCGGGATCCTCGCCGTGGCGGGGTTCGCGAGCGGGCTGTTCGCCCACGCGACGCCGACGCGGGACAGGGCGGCACCGGCGGACGTACGGGAGAGCGTCCCGGACGTGACCCCGAGCACGGCGTCGCCTTCGGCGGCGGCGCCGGTGACGTCGCCGCGATCCGCGCGCTCTTCTTCCCCGTCCGGGTCCGCGAGCCCGAGCGCGTCGCACTCGCCGTCCCCCGCGCCGTCCAGTGCCGCCCCGTCCCCGTCCCCCTCCCGCTCGGCCACGCCGACCGAGTCGGCGTCGACGACGGGCACGGCGGCCTCCGCCCGGCCCACCTCGGCGCCGGTCCTCCGCCCCGGCGACACCGGGGCGGAGGTGACGGAACTCCAGCAGCGGCTGACCCAGCTGAACCTCTACACGGGGACGGCCGACGGCCACTACGACACCAAGACCGAGGACGCGGTGCGGACGTACCAGCTGGCGCGGGGGATCCTCACCGACGAGGCGGGGGTGTACGGAACGGCTACCCGGGCGGCACTGGAGTCGGAGACGACGGAGCCGTAGGGGGCGGGCCGACAGGGGGGGTGCGGTGGTGGTGTGGCTGCGGGTGAGTGGGGGCTGGGCGCGCCCACGCGGCGATAGCCGCAAATCGATACAGCCTCGCGCCCCTTACGGGGCGCTGCCCAGCCGTTTCCTGCATAGCTGCGGGCAGGCGTGCCGCAGGGCGGCACGGGTGGGCGCTGGGGGTCCCCCCGGCCGAAGGCTGGGGGAGGCACCCGGCCAGCGCCGGTAAGCGTCCCCCCTCAGGCCCCGCCGACGTGCACCCGGAGTGACCCGTCCGGCACCGCCTCCACCCGCACCGCCGTCAGATCCCGCACCACCGCATCCGGCCCGTGCACCCCGGCCCGCGCCCCGACGCCCACGACCCGCATGCCCGCCGCCCGCCCCGCCGCGATCCCCGCGCCCGAGTCCTCGAACACCACGCAGTCGGCCGGAGCGACCCCCAGCTCCGCCGCCCCCTTCAGAAAGCCCTCGGGGTCCGGCTTGCTGGCGCCCACCGACTCCGCGGTCACCCGCACCGCCGGCAGCGGCAGCCCGGCCGCGGCCATCCGCGCCGTCGACAGCGCCACGTCCGCCGAGGTCACGAGCGCGTGCGGCAGCCCCGCCAGGGACGCGAGGAAGGCCGCGGCGCCCGGGACCTCCACCACGCCGTCCACGTCTGCCGTCTCCTCCGCCAGCATCCGCGCGTTGTCCGCGAGGTTCTGCTTCACCGGCCGGTCCGGCAGCAGCACCGCCATGGACGCATGCCCCTGGCGCCCGTGGACGACCTTCATGACCTCGTCGCCGTCCAGCCCGTGCCGCTCGGACCAGCGCCGCCAGATGCGTTCCACGACGGCGTCGGAGTTGACGAGGGTGCCGTCCATGTCGAGCAGGAGGGCGCGGGCGGTGAGGACGGTGGCCGTCATCAGGCAGCTCCTATACACGGGCCGAAAGCAGGCCGGGAAGAACAAGGCGGCCCCGCCCGCCGGTCAGGGAAAACGGGCGGGAGCCACTTTGTTTCTCTACGGTACAAAACAGAACGCCGATCCCGCCACCGCCTTCGCCGACCGTTCACCGAGTCTTCAGCTCGGCCGATCGGACCGGAGCGGGCCACAGCGGGCCGCGGGGAGTCCCTGGCCGTCCAGGGCCCGGCCGGCTCAGCCCGCGATCGCCTCCCACAGGCTCCACACGCCCAGCGCCAGCATCAGCACCGCCGCGATCTGCGTGATCAGCCGCAGCGGCACCTTCTTCATCAGCGCCTTGCCGCCGACGATGCCGAGTCCGGCCACCGCCCACAGGCCGAGCACCGCGCCGAGGCCGACGGAGATCGGGTCGTCGTAGCGGGCCGCGAGGTTCGCCGTCATGATCTGCGTGAGGTCCCCGAACTCGGCGACCATGATGAGCATGAAACCGGTGCCGGCGACCTTCCAGAAGGACTGGTCGGCCGGCTTGCGGATCTCCTCTTCCTCCTCACCCTTCTTCAGCAGCAGCACCGCCGCGCCGCCGAGGAAGAGCACCCCGGTCAGCGCGTGCACGATCTGCTGCGGGAGCAGGGTCAGGACACTGCCGGCCGCGACGGCGAGCACGACATGCAGCAGGAAGGCCGCGGCGACACCGGCGAAGACGTACGACGCCCGGTAGCGCGTGCCCAGGACGAGGCCGGCGAGCGCGGTCTTGTCGGGCAGCTCGGCGAGGAAGATGACGCCGAAGACGAGCGCCGTCACGGTGATGCTGATCAAGGGTCCTCAATCGGTCGGGGCCGCCCCACCGAGAGCACCGCACTTCGCAGACGAACACCTCGGCACGGCAGCACACACGATCGCCCGTGCCGTACGGCACGGGCGTGCACTGCTTGCCGAAGGTCTCGCTGGCGGCCCCCTGACCGAGATGGCCGAGATCCGCCTCCGGGCGCCGGCTCAGACGAGCTGAGCAGTATGTCGACGGTCCGGCGAAGAGCTACTCCCCTTCAACGCCGTCAAGAGTACGTGACCGAGCCATCGATCCCAAGGCCGGAGCTCCCACCTGTGAGTCACGTCGCACGCCTTGTCGTGTCATGAACACGTCACTAGTTTCTTACCGAACGCTCACCCATCGGCAACACGGGAGCGCGAGCATTCCCTCGCTCGTGCTCCAACACCCCACCCCCACCAGGGAGTTCGCATGCCGAAGTTCTACGCGCGTCGACGAGCCAGCATACTCGCGGCTCTTACCGGTCTCATAGCCTCCGTCGCACTGTTCAACTCCCCGAGCGCCTCCGCCGCCCTCCCCACCCCGGTCAGCGCCGCCACCGCCCGCACCTACCTCGCCTCCCTCACCGTCGCGACCGAGGTCAGGACCGGCTACGAGCGAGACCTGTTCCCGACCTGGATCACCATCAGCGGCACCTGCAACACCCGCGAGTACATCCTCAAGCGGGACGGTACGAACGTCGTCACCGACTCCGCCTGCGTCTCCACCAGCGGCAGCTGGTACTCCCCGTACGACGGGGCCACCTGGACCGCCGCCTCCGACGTCGACATCGACCACCTGGTCCCGCTGGCCGAGGCCTGGGACTCCGGCGCCCGGAACTGGACCACGGCCCAGCGCCAGGCCTTCGCCAACGACGTCACCCGCCCGCAGCTGCTCGCCGTCACGGACAACGTCAACCAGTCCAAGGGCGACCAGGACCCGGCCACCTGGATGCCGTCGCTCACGTCCTACCGCTGCACCTACGTCCGCGCCTGGGTCCAGGTGAAGTACTACTACAACCTCTCCGTGGACTCCGCCGAGAAGACCGCGCTCACCAGCTACCTCTCCGCCTGCTGAACCAGCCGGCGACCGCAGCCGCGAGGTCCCGCTTCCCTCGCGTTCCGGCCACGCTCCGCTCTCTTTCCGGCGTCGGCACCTCCCCGCCGGCCTCCGTCGTTCCGTACCGTACGGGGCGACGGAGGCGAACCGACCGAGGAGGAGAGCGGAGCGATCGTGGCCGGACTGCGCCTGGGACCGCTGCTGAGGTACACCGACGGCTCGTCGGCGACCGTCTGGGTCGAGGCGAGCCGTCCGTGCACCGCCGAGGTGCGCTGCGCGGACGGCGCCGGCGGCACCGCGCGCACCTTCCAGGTGGCCGGCCACCACTACGCCCTGGTCCCGGTCACCGGTCTGACTCCGGGGACGTCACCGTCGTACGACGTCCTCCTGGACGGCACGCACGTGTGGCCGTTGCCCGACTCCCCTTTCCCGCCCTCGGTGATCCGCAGCCCGGCGGCCGGCGACAGCCTCGACGTCGTCCTCGGCTCCTGCCGCTGGGCCGCTCCGCCGGCCGACGGCCACGACCCGGTCGGCCCGGACGCCCTGGACAGCCTGGCCGCGCGCATCGCCGCCGGCGGTCAACGGCCGGACGTGCTGCTGCTGTTGGGCGACCAGGTGTACGCCGACGAGACCTCGGCGGCCACCCGGCACTGGCTGGCCGCCCGCCGCGACCTCGCGGAGGCACCCGGCGCCGAGGTCGCGGACTACGAGGAGTACACCCGCCTCTACTACGAGTCCTGGCTGGACCCCGAGGTGCGCTGGCTGCTCTCCACCGTGCCCAGTTGCATGATCTTCGACGACCACGACGTCATCGACGACTGGAACACCTCCGCGGCCTGGCTGGCCGACCTGCGCGCCACCCCCTGGTGGCAGGAGCGGCTGCTGAGCGGGCTGATGTCGTACTGGGTCCATCAGCACCTGGGCAACCTCTCGCCGGCCGAACTGGCCGCCGACCCGGTGTACGCGGCCGTGCGCTCCGCTCCCGACGGCACCGAGGAACTGCGCGCCTTCGCCGCCGGGGCCGACGCCGATCCGGCCTCGGTGCGGTGGAGTTACCGGCGTGACTTCGGGCGGGTACGGCTGCTGATGGTGGACACCCGGGCGGCGCGGGTGCTGGACCAGCAGAGCCGCGCCATGCTCGACCCCGGCGAGGCCGAGTGGCTGCGCGAACAGGCCCTGGAAGGCCGGGAGTCGTACGACCATCTCCTGGTCGGCACCTCGCTGCCCTGGCTGCTGCCGCACCTGATACACGACGTCGAGAACTGGGACGCGGCGCTGTGCCGGGGCGAACGCGGCGCCCGCTGGGCGGAGTTCGGGGAACGACTGCGCCGCGCGGCCGACCTGGAGCACTGGGCGGCCTTCCCCGAGTCCTTCGCCGAGCTGACCGCCCTGTTCGCCCGGACCGGCTCCGGGCCCGGAGCGCCCGCCTCCATCTGCGTGCTCTCCGGAGACGTCCATCACGCGTACGTCGCCGAGCCCGCGTGGCCCGCCGGAGCCGCCCCCGACTCCCGTGTGCTGCAACTCACCTGCTCCCCCGTCCACAACTCCGTGCCGCCGACGATCCGGGTCGGCTTCCGGTTCGGCTGGAGCGCCCTCGCCCGGTTCCTCGGACGGCGGTTCGCCCGGCACGGGCGCTGTGCGCGACCGCCGGTGACATGGCGGAAGAGGGGCGGACCGTGGTTCGGCAACCAGCTCATGACGCTGACGCTGCACGGCCGTTCGGCCCGGCTGCGGCTGGAACGGGCCCGGCGGAACGGGACCCTGGAGACCGTGCAGGAGTCCGTCCTCACCACCCCATGAGGGACGACTGAAGGACATCTGAGGGACAACTGGGGTGCGTGGGGCGCACGTTGGCAACTGTTAACCGCGACGGCATGATGAGGCGGACCGTCCGCTTCCTGATCCCGTGCGGACGGTGTTCCTGCCCTGCGCCCCCCACCCGCCCGGGAGTCACGTCCTTGTCCTCCTCCCCACCCGTCTCCGTCGCCCTGGTCGGCGCCGGCCCGCGCGGCACCAGCGTCCTGGAACGCCTCTGCGCCTCCGCCCCCGAACTGCTCCCCCCGGGCCGGCGCCTCACGGTCCATGTGATCGACCCGGCACCACCGGGCCCCGGCCGGGTCTGGCGTACGACGCAGCCGGCGGAGCTGCTGATGAACACCGTGGCGAGCCAGGTCACCCTGTTCACCGACGACAGCGTGGACTGCGCGGGCCCCGTCCTGCCCGGCCCCAGCCTGCACGCGTGGGCGGCCGGTGAGCTGGGCCCCGACGACTACCCGACCCGCGCCCACTACGGCCGCTACCTGGAGTGGGTGTTCGCGCGGACGCTCTCCCGGGCACCGGCGGCGGTCCGCGTCGAGACGCACCGCGCCCGCGCCGTACGGCTCGACGACGCCCCCGACGGCCACCAGACACTCACTCTGGACGACGGCCGCACGCTGCCCGGCCTGGCGGCGGTGGTGCTGGCCCAGGGCCACCTCCCGACGACGGCGTCCGCCGAGCGACGCCGGCTCTCCGCCCACGCCGCCCGGCACGGCCTGCGGCACATCCCGCCCGCCAACCCGGCCGACGTCGACCTCACCCCGCTCGCGCCCGGCGAACCGGTACTGCTGCGCGGCCTGGGCCTCAACTTCTTCGACCACCTGGCCCTGCTGACCACCGGCCGGGGCGGCCGTTTCACCCGCACCCCCGACGGCGCCCTGCGCTACACCCCTTCCGGCCGCGAGCCCCGCCTGTACGCGGGCTCCCGGCGCGGCATCCCGTACCAGGCACGCGGCGACAACGCCAAGGGCCCGTACGGCCGCCACACCCCGCTCCTGCTCACCCCCGAGGTGATCGCGGGCTTCCGCAGACGCGCGGACTCCGGCGCGGCGCCCGACTTCCTCGCGGAGATCTGGCCACTGGTCGCCAAGGAGGTGGAGACGGTCTACTACGCGGCCCTGACCGGCGACCCGGAGTTCACCGAGCGCTTCCTCGCGGCCGACGGCCGGCGCGCGGAGACGGCCGTACTCGACGCCCACGGCGTGCCGGAACCGGACCGCTGGTCCTGGGAACGGCTCCAGCACCCGTACAGGGAGCGGAGGTTCACCGGTCCCGAGCAGTGGCGGGCCTGGCTCCTGGGGTATCTGCGCGAGGACGCGGCACAGGCCGCCCTCGGCAATGTGCGGGGCCCGCTCAAGGCCGCCCTGGACGTGCTGCGCGACCTGCGCAACGAGATACGGCTGATCGTCGACCACGGCGGTCTGGCCGGTGCCTCCCGGCGCGCCCATCTGGACGGCTGGTACACCCCGCTCAACGCCTTCCTGTCCATCGGCCCGCCCCGCCGCCGTATCGAGGAGTTCGCCGCGCTGCTGGCGGCGGGCGTGGTGGAAGTGCTGGGTCCGGGGCTGGAGGTGGACCTCGCGGACGGCGCCTGGGTGGCCCGCTCCCCCGAAATACCCGGCTCGGCGGTCCGGGTGACCACCCTTGTCGAGGCCCGCCTCCCCGAGCCGGACCTGCGCCGCACCGCCGACGCGCTGCTGGCCGGACTGCTCCGCGAGGGCGCGTGCCGCCCGCACGTGGCGGACGGCCACGAGACCGGCGGCGTCGACGTGACACCGCGCCCGTACCGCCTCATCGGCCGTCACGGCCGCCCGCACGCACGGCGGTTCGCCTTCGGGGTGCCCACGGAAGGGGTGCACTGGGTGACCGCGGCGGGGGCCCGGCCGGGCGTGGACTCGGTGACCCTGTCGGACGCCGACGCGATCGCGCGGGCGGTACTCCGTATCGCCGCGGCCGCCGCGGCGGAATCACGGCCGGAGGCGGCCCCGGAACGGCCGACGGCGGCCGAACGGAACACACCGGTCACCGTATGACACCGCACGACACATGCCCGACCCTCCCGCGATAACCCTTTGCCGAACATACGAAGCCCCCGTGACACTCCTGTCACACCCCCCGCGTACGCTGTATGGCTGTCGTCGGGGGGCGCAACAGGACAATCGCGGGGGAACCGTCGTGTGGGAAAGCATGGGCTCGCTGGAGGCCGGGCCATGGATATACGCCATGGTGGCCCTCTCCGTGCTGCTTGATGTGTTCCTGCCGGTCCTGCCGAGCGGGGTGCTCGTCATCACCGCGGCCACCGCAGCGGCGGCGGGCACCGGAGCGTCGGCCGGACAGGTCACGCCGCACGCCCTGGCGGACATCCTGGGGCTGACCCTCTGCGCGGCCGCCGCGTCGGTCCTCGGCGACCTGGTCGCCTACCGGCTGGCCCGGCGCGGCGGGGCCCGCCTGGACCGCGCCATCGCCCGCTCCCGACGGCTCAGCAGCGCGCAGGAACGTCTCGGCGAGGCCCTGTCCCGAGGCGGCGGCGCGCTGGTGGTACTGGCCCGCTTCGCCCCGGCCGGCCGCTCGATAGTCTCCCTCGGCGCCGGCGCGACCCACCGCAGCGTCCGCGACTTCCTCCCCTGGTCCGCCCTGGCAGGCCTGACCTGGGCGATCTACAGCGTCGCCCTCGGCTGGCTGGGCGCCCAGTGGCTGGGCGCGACCTGGATGGCGACGGCGGTATCGGTGGCGGCCCTGTTCGGCGCGGGAGCGGGCGCGGGGTACCTGATGCGAAGACGCCCTGCCTGAACCATGCCGCGCCCCCCGGCAAGCGCCGGTAAGCGTCCCCACCCCCTGCCTCAGCCCCCACCCACGGCCCCCTGCCCCCGCACCTCCAGTCCCCCCAACAACGCGGCGGTGGCCTCCGCGACCGCGTCCACCGCCCGCTCGAACACCTCCCGGTTGTGCGCGGCCGGCGCCCGGAACCCGGACACCTTCCGCACGTACTGCAACGCGGCAGCACGGATCTCCTCCTCCGTGGCCTCTTCGGCCAGCTGAGGCGGACGCAGGGTCTTGATACTCCGGCACATGTCCCCAGTCTCCCGCAGCCCCCCTCCTTCCTGCGAGGATCTTCCCGAGGCGGCCACCACTCCCGGGGCCGACCGACGAGAGGACAACTCCATGCCGAACAGCCCGAACGGCCCGGACACCCCGGACAGCCTGAACGGCCCTGACACGCCGAACGGCCCGGACACCCCGGATGTCTCCGCCCCTCGCCTCAGCGTCGCCGTCCTCGGCCCCGGCGGCGTCGGCGGCCTGCTCGCGGCCCTGCTCTCCCGCTCCGGCCACCGCGTCCTCTGCCTCGCGGGCGAGGAAACGGCGCACACGCTCCGTACCACCGGCATCCACGTCCGCAGCCCCCTGTTCGGCGACTTCACGGCCCCCGTCGAGGCCGACACGGCCCTCCGCGAACCGGTCGACGCCTGCCTGGTCACCGTCAAGGCCACCGCCCTGGACGCGGCCCTCACCCGGATCCCGCCCGCGGCCCTCGGCGACGCCCTCCTCGTACCGTTCCTGAACGGCGTGGAACACCCCGCGCTGCTGCGCGCCCGCTACGCCCCGGACCGCGTGGCCCCGTCCGTGATCCGCGTCGAGTCGACCCGCACGGCCCCCGGCCTGGTCGAACACACCAGCCCCTTCGCGGAGATCGACCTGACCGGCGCCAAGGTCCCCCGCCCCCGTCTGGAGGCCCTGGCCGAAGCCCTCATCGCCGCCGGCCCGGCCACCCGCGTCCTGGACGACGAAACCACCACCCTCTGGGCGAAGATGGCGTTCCTCGCCCCGCTCGCCCTTCTCACCACCCGCTACGCCCTCCCCCTCGGCGAGGCCCGCACCCGGCACCGCGAGGAACTGGCGTCCCTCGTCGCGGAGACGGCGGCGGTCAGCCGTGCCTGCGGCGCCCCCGTCGACCCGGCCCGGGCACTGGCCCGCTACGACGCCTTCCCGCCCGCCACCAAGTCCTCGATGCAACGCGACGCGGAGGCCGGCCGCCCGCTCGAACTCGACGCGATCGGGGGCGCGTTGCTGCGCGCGGCGGACCGGCACGGCGTACCCGTGCCGGTGACGGCACGCATCGTCAGGGAGTTGCGCGAGGCCGGACGCTAGCGGCTGCCGCGCCCGGGGGTTCGGGCGGCGGCGACGAAGGCGGCCATCTTCTCGCGGCTCTTGACCCCCGGCGCGGTCTCGACGCTGCTGGAGACGTCCACGCCGTAGGGCCCGAACTCCTCGATGACACCGGCCACGTTGTGCTCGTCGAGGCCGCCGGCGATCACCACCTTCCCCGGCACCTCGCCGACCCAGTCGGGGATGTCCTCGAACACGCCGCTGCCGGCGCTGGCGTCGTAGAAGAAGTACTGGAGCGCCTCCGGCTTCCCGGGCGGGGTGCCGGAGGCGAGGGCGAGGTTCGGGATGTCGGCCGTCTCGTAGATCTGGACGGTGTCGAAGTGCCCGGCGACCGCGGCCGTCTCGGCGTGGGTCAGGGCCACGGCGAAGACGGTGATCCGTCCCCTGGCGTGTTCGGCGAGCGCCACGGCCCGTTCCGGCGGGCAGTACCGCTTGCTCTTCGGGGTCACGACGATCCCGACGGCGTCGTATCCCAGCTCGACGGCCCAGTCGATCTGCTGCTCCTGGGTGAGCCCGCACACCTTCACGAACGCCGGCTGCCGCTGCCCGCTCATCCTGTCCTCGCTCCGTTCTCCCGCCCGGCGGGAACACCTGACCGTCCGCTTCGTGCCGCACCGACCGTAGCGGAGTCTCCCACCTACATCCCTGGGCTGCCGCTCGCGTCACCGCGGCAGGGACGGACCCGTGTCGGCCGGATCCACGGTACGAGTGCCGGGACGTGAGCGCGGTAGGCGTCGTAGGCGGCCCCGAACCGGCCGGCCATGAGGGCGTCCTCGGTCCGCACCCGGCTCAGCAGCCACGGGACGGCGACCGCCAGGGCGGCTGTCCAGACGCCGAAGCCGCAGGCCAGCATGGCGCCGACGACCAGTCCCAGCAGGCCGGTGTATATGGGATGGCGGACCAGCCGGTAGGGCCCGTCCGTACGCAGTTCGTGATGCTCCTGGACCGTCGGGACGCTGGCCCACATCGTGCCCAGGACCCAGCGGGCCCACAGCAGCAGAGTGGTGGAGGCGACGGCGAGCAGGGCGCCCAGGAGGGCGAGTTCAGGCTGCCAGTACTGCAGACGGTGCCAGAACCCGGCGGTGTGCCCGACCAGCCAGGAGAACAACCACGCGCCGACGACCAGCAGAACCCGGCGGGGCAGCGTGCGGCGCAGTCCGCGCACCCAGCCGCGCGCACCGGCCTGGCTCTTCAAGCCGAAGTAGACAGCACCCGCGATCCAGGCCACGACGAAGGCCAGAACGCAGACGCCGGTGAGAACGACAAGTACCGAGTGCAGTGATCCCATGCCTCAAGGCTCCTCCGGCACCCGGTCGATCACCACCACCCACGGGTCGATGGACAGGGCCTCCACCCACCGGTCGAGTCCCGGTCCGGTCTCGGTATGGGGGCGGGACTGACGGAGTCTGCGGGCTCCGGGAGACGCTGCCGCGTTGACATCCTCCCCCTCCTAAAAGAGGGGGATTCCAACCCAGGTGGGTTGGGGTTCACGGGCGCTCGGACGGCAGGTTGCCGTTGTCGCCCCTCCGGCACCGGCGGTTTGCCGGGGGCGGGGGATCCCGCCCTGTCCTGCCGCGACGTTGATGCTTGCGTTCTCATCGGCGTTGCAGGTGAACCCGCAGGACACGCAGACGAAGTCGGCTTGGCTCTTGCGCGACTTCTTCTCGATCCAACCGCAGGCACTGCACCGCAGACTCGTGTACGGCGCGGGAACGTCCTCGACCCGGCCCGGAGCCTTCTGCTCCGTGCGCCGCCTCAGCAGACCCCAGCCCTGGGCGAGGATGCCCCGGTTCAGCCCGGCCTTCTGCCGGACGTTCACGCCGGGCTGCTCCACGGTTCCCTTCGCAGAGCGGGTCATGTTCTTGATGTTCAGCTTCTCGAACCGGATCACGTCGTAGCTGCGGGCGAGCAGGGTGCTGGTCTTCTCGCACCAGTCCTTGCGCCGGTTCACCTCACGGGCCTTGAGCCCGGCGACCTTCGCGTACGCGGCGGCCTTGAGAGCACTGCCCTTCGGAGCCCGGGCCGCGCGCCGCTGGTGCTTGCGGATCTGTGCCCGCTCCCTGACCGTGAGCTGTGGGCAGTTCAGCTTGCGCCCGCCCGACAGCGCCGCCGTAATGGTCACGCCCCGGTCGATACCGATGACCTCACCCGTGCCGGGCGCGGGAACCGGCTCGGGGACGACCGCGAACGCGATGTGCCACTGACCGTTGCGGTACGTCACCCGGAACGTCTTCGCAGCAGGAAGCCGCGCACCCTTGCCTTTGGCACTGAGGCGGAAGCGGACCCAGCCACAGCCGGGGACCTTGACCTGCGCCCACCGCCGGTTGAGCTTCCGCACGACCACAGAGCGGCCCATGACCTGCTTGCCGGTCTTCTGGTTCAGCCTCGGGCAGCCGTTCGACTCGTATTCGGGTAGACGGTCGGTGCCGATGACGCGGAAGCCCTCGTGCTGGTGCTTCCTGCGCCAGGTCGGCTCACCGAAACCGGAGGTGAAGCGGGCGTTCCTGGCCTGGGCGAAGTCCTTCAAAGCCTGCTGTTGCACGTCCGCGTTCCCCGCGGCCAGCCACTCATTGTCCCTGCGGGCCTCGGTGAGCTGACGGCACTGCTCCACGAAACCGGGCGCAGACCTGCGGCCCGGCTTCCAGTGCGCATGCTGCTCCACGGCCAGATTCCAGACGTACCGGGCATGCGCACAGTGCAGCAGCATCTGCTCCGCCTGCACAGGCGTCGGGAACATCCGGAAACGTGACATGCCGCGAACCTAGCCACCACGTTCCCCACCCGCGCACACAATCGATCACCATCACCCGAGTGAGTGACCGCTCCCGGCTGCCGACCCGGTCGGCCACCGGATACTCGGCTCCCTGTCACCACCGCCTGTGCGTGGCCGCCCTCAGCGCCATGGACGGCGATGCCGAATCGCCCTGACGGCGATTCGGCTTCCCGTGCCTCGCTCCGCGGGAACGGATATTCACCCCGGCTCTGAAGGACCGGGCGCCCTGCCCCAGAACAAGGTGGGCCGGGGACGTGATCGCGGCGGTGGCCATGGTGGTGTTCGAGGCGGTCGCGGTGTTCGGGGCCCTGGCCATTTTGACGCTCGGCACGTCCGGGGCGGCGTGGGTCCCGCTGGCGTGCTTTGGAGGCCTCACGCTGTGCGCGGGGATCATCGCGGCGGCGGCGTGGAGCGCACGGATGTGGGTCACGGCGGTGGTGCAGGGGCTGGTCACCGGGGGTTGCCTGGCGGCGGTGATCGACCTCTGGGGCGGCGCGTGACGACGCGATCCGACGGCACCGCGCGCGCATCGAACACATGAACCCCACGAACAAACTCGCCACCTAAAATCGAACAGGCGTACCATTGCCGCGTGGCTGCGACCTATGACTTTCCGAGTGACCTCCTCGCCGGTCAGGAGGAGCTGCATCAGGTCCGGGCCGAGCTGTCGGCCCTGCTGAAGCGGCTCCCCTGGTCGGTCGTGCCGCTGGACGGATTCAGCGACGAGGGCGGCTGGCGCAAGGTGGAGCGCCCCGCCTCTCCAGGTTGGACCGAGGACGAACAGGCCGAGGTGGAGAAGCTGCGCCGCCGCGAGCACGAACTCGCGGTGTTCGTCAGCGGCCACCGCTTCTGGGCGGAGGTCACGGCACCGGACCGCATGGACGCCCGAAGCAGCCTCAAGCACGCGCACGAGAAGGACTGAGAACACAAGAGGACCCCGGCCGCATCGGCCGGGGTCCTCTCGTCACGTGGGCGCGGACGGTTTCGAACCGCCGACATCCTGCTTGTAAGGCAGGCGCTCTACCACTGAGCTACGCACCCGAGACGAGTCGACAGCCTACATTGCCAGGGGCGCTGTCCCGCAAACCCGTATCCGGACCGGCCTCGCGTACCGTCGCCGGCCGGTCGTGCCGAATGTGACCGGGTGATCGCCCGAACCGCGAACTGACCGGCTCGTGTGTTCGTCTTTCACGAGTGGGAGAATTGCAGCAACCGCCAGGACACAGGGCGCACCGCGGTACGGGAGAGGGAGAAGTGACGGGGACATCGGCGACTTCGGCGGTATCCGAGCGGTCGTACTCGCCTCCCGTACGGGCCCGGCGCACGCCGCTTCGGGATGCTCTCACTCTCGTGAGCCTGCCGTTGCTGGCCGTGCTGGTGGTGCCCGGGGCGTTCGCCGGTGGCGGGACGCGGCGGTGGTTCGGGGGGCGCGCGGAGAGTCAGCGGGCGGAGGCGCAGGCGGCCAAGGACGCCGCGGCCGCCGCGTTCTACGAGCTGGACACCGCCCAGCGGGATCTGCGGATCTCGATAGAGACCATCTCCGCCGTCGACGACTCGCCTGCGGCCCGTCGTGCCGTCTCGGACTTCGAGGCGCTGGGGCGGCGGATCGACGAGGTGAGCAACCGGTACATCGAGGCCATCGACGCCTATGACCTGGACCGGGACGATCTGGAGGCCGG
Organism: Streptomyces sp. GbtcB6; assembly: GCF_019091475.1. Classification (NCBI taxonomy): domain Bacteria; kingdom Bacillati; phylum Actinomycetota; class Actinomycetes; order Kitasatosporales; family Streptomycetaceae; genus Streptomyces; species Streptomyces sp. GbtcB6. Next base: position 101,327 of record NZ_JAGXJL010000016.1, read on the forward strand.
GGTCGCGGCGCGGGCGCGTGGGCAGATCTCCGGGGCCAAGGACGAGCTGGTCCGGGTCAAGGGGGAGCTGGACCGGTTCGGGGAGTCGCTGGGGCCGCTGCTGGGCAAGGCCGAGACGCAGTTGGCGCGGCTGGCGCCCGCCGTGGAGCGGGCCCGGCAGGCGCTGCTGGCGGCCAGCAACGCGCTCGATGCCGTGCGGAAGACGCAGATCAGGGCCGATGAGCTGGCGGCCCGGCTGGTCGCGCTGTCGCCTGAGCTGACCAGGCTCAACCAGGGTGCGGGGCAGCACGGTGTGCAGGCGACGCTGGAGCGGGCCGGGCGGGTGCAGCGGGAGGCCGAGGCCATCCGGGTCGAGGCGGAGCGGCTGCCGGAGAAGGCCGCGGAGATCGATCACCGGCTGGTGAGCCTGCGGACCCGGGCGCAGGCGCTGACCACCCGGGCCGGGCAGGTGGACCCGGTGCTGAGCGAGCTGCGGCGGCGGTTCTCGGCGGCCTGCTGGCAGGATCTGCAGCAGGTGCCGCAGCAGGCCGTGGAGAACGTCCGGCAGGCCGAGGTGAAGCTGCGGGAGGCGCAGGCCGCGCGGGACGCGCAGAAGTGGGCGGACGCCGCCTCGCTGCTGTCCACCGTGCGGGCGCTGCTCAACAGTACGGACGAGGCGGTTTCGGCCGCCGGTGACCGGTTGAGCCGGCTCAACGCCGTGCAGAAGGATCCGCAGGCGGAGATCGAGCGGACGCGGTTCGCGATCCGGGACGCGCAGCGGCTGGCGATGGCCGGGCGGACCAGTCCGGATCCGCGGCACGCGCGGCTGCTGGACGACGCGGTGGCGCGGCTGGACCGGGCGGTGGGGACGCTGGAGGGGCGGCATCCCGACTACTGGCACTTCCTGACGGAGACGGAGGCGGTGCGGCAGTCGGTGGCGCGGGCGGTGGCGCAGATCCGGGAGGACCGGGGCACCGGTCGTCTGTGAGCCGTTGCCGTCCCCTCGGTGCGGGCGGATATTGGGAGGGCGGCCCGTAATCCAGGCCCGCAATCCAGGCCCGCAATCCAGATGGGAGGCGGAGATGGCCTCACACGCAGCGCACTCGGGGACGTCGGGGACCTCGCGGCGGCGGATCGTTTTCGACGAGGCACTGCCCGTCGACCACCGCCTGAACCGGGTCTACCGGATCGGGGCGGGCCTGATGGGCCTGTTCCTGCTGGCGTTCGGGATCCTCGGACTGACCAACAACATCGGCTTCTTCGACACGGGCGGGAACAGCGCGATCGGTCTGAACACCAACGGTGCGCTGAGCGTGCTGTCGATCTGTGTCGGGCTGCTGCTGTTCGTCGGGATGGTGATCGGCGGGAACTTCGCGTCCACGCTGAACATGGTGCTGGGTGTGCTGTTCATCCTGAACGGCTTCCTGTTCCTGGGCCTGCTCGACACGGAGTCGGACTTCCTTGCCTTCAAGATCCAGAACGTGCTGTTCAGTTTCGTGGTGGGCCTCGTGCTGATGGTGTTCGGGATGTACGGCAGGGTGAGTACGAACCTGCCGCACGACAACCCGTACTGGCGGGCCCGCCACCCCGAGGCGGAGCAGCGGGCCGAGCCTGAGGCTCAGGTGCGGTAGGCGTAGTAGTACGCGTTCGGGTACGACGCGATGAGGCTCGCCAGCGACCTGCGGTAGGTGTTGTTGGAGTGGTATGTCACATACGGGATGCCGTTGGCCTTGTACGTGACGATCATCGTGTGGTCCTTCGACCCGTCCCGGTCGAAGTCCATCTGGATGACGTCGCCGACTTCCGCCTGGTAGACGTTGGCGAGCGGGGTGGTCCGCTTGGAGTTCTGGGCGAACCAGGACCACTCGTTGACGCCGACGAACGAGTCGGACTGGATGTCGGCGGTGCCGAACCACTTCGTGTAGTCGTAGACGTAGCCCGGGACGTGCTTCCAGCCGCCGGCCTTCAGGGACTGGCTGACGAAGTTGGTGCAGTCGCCGCCGTCCGCGTGCCCGTTGAAGTTCGGGTAGGCCGTGTTGTAGTTGTTCCAGTACGTCTCGGCGTAGGTGGCCATCGCCTTGTAGTCGTACGTACCACCGGTGAGCGTCTTCGGCACGGCCGCCGGGTTGCGCGTGGTGGCCGCGCGGGGGGCGTCCGGCGTGGTGTTGCCGTCGTCGGGGGTGGCGGGCGCCTTGACCGAGGGCTTGGACAGCGTGTTGACGGCGAGGCCGCCCTCGTCGGTGTCCTGGATGTTCGTCAGCTGCCAGGTGCCCCGCTGGTCCGCCTTGAAGGTCAGCTCGTGGTGGGCCTGGAAGCCGGTGGTCTTCGGCGTGCCGCCGGCGGCCTTGGCGTAGGTCAGCGTCGTGGTCTCGGTGACGTCGGCCTTGGCGGTGCGGCCGGTCACGCGGGTCGCGTCGAGCGTGACCTGGGTGCTGCCGGCGTTGTACGTCTCGCCTGCCTTGGCGATGCTGTTCTGGCGGCCGCGCAGCTGGGTCAGCGCCGCGTTCTCGTCGCGCGACTGGGTGCTGGAGAGCCGGACGTCGCCGGAGAAGCGGGACGTCTGCTGCTTCTGCGAAGCACCCTGCACGAGGGCCTGGGTGCGGTCGGTGAAGACCGCGTCGGCCAGCTTCTGGAAGGTCGCCTTGGTCGCGGCGTCCACGGTCGGGTCGTCGACGACGGCCGCGCCCGCGCTCCAGTTGGGCACGAGGGCGACGCCGGCGACGACCGAGGCGGCCGCCGCCGTGACTATGGCCGCACGGCTGCGCTTACGGCTCAGTTTTCTGGATTTCAATGATGTTCCCCTCTACGCCGGTACACCTCTACCGGGCGACGGCATCTTCGCACGGCGTGTGTGACTCCTGTGAAGGGGGTTGCACGATTGGAATCCGCTTGCTGCCGCGTCGAATTGAACCGCCCGCCAGGAGTTGGTACGGCGCTCACTTCACGATGCTCGACCAGTCCGACGGGGCCTGGGCGGGGTCCAGGGTGCGCAGCCGGGCGAGGGTCGCCGGGTCCTGGGCGTCCATCCAGTCGGCGAGTTCCTTGAAGGAGACGCACTTGACGCCCTTCTTGGTGCATATCTTCGGGATGATCTGGTCGATGGCCTTCATGTAGATGCCGCCGTTCCAGTCCTCGAAGTGGTTGCCGATGAACAGGGGGGCGCGGCTGCCGTAGTAGACGCGGTTGAAGCCGTCCATGTAGGACTCGGCGGTCTGCTGCTCCCATTCGGCGTACTTGGAGGGGTCGCCGTCGGTCTCGCCGTTGGACTGGTTGTAGAGGAAGTTGAAGTCCATGGACAGGCCCTGGTAGTCACCGCCGGGGTAGGGGAGCATCTCCAGCGGGAAGTTCCAGAGGCCGTCCTTCTTCGAGGGCCATATCTGGAAGTCGCCGGGGGAGCTGGCGTCGTACTTCCAGTTGTAGCCGTACTTCTGCAGGGCCTTCAGCAGGTTCGGCTGGCCCTCCAGGCAGGGGGCGCGGCCGCCGACGACCTCCTGCTTGAAGTCGAAGGGCAGGGCGGGGATGTCCTTGAAGCCGGTGTTGGTCTTCCAGTTCTCCGCGAACTTGTAGAACTGGTCGATCTCGCTCTTCCACTGCTCGACACTCCAGTCGCCGCCGCCCTTCTTCTCGCAGAAGTGGCCGTTGAAGTGGGTGCCGATCTCGTTGCCGTCGTTGTAGGCCTCGCGGAGCTGCTCCAGGGTGGTGCGGATGTGCTCGTCGGTGGCGTAGTCGATGGCGGCGTCGCCGGGCTGGTGCATCGGCCCGGTGTAGAGGGTCTTCTTGCTCTTGGGCAGCAGGTAGATGCCGGTGAGGAAGAAGGTCATGTGGGCGTTGTACTCCTTGGCCATCTCCCGGTAGTGCGAGAAGAGATGGTCGGAGCCCTCCAGCGCGCCGTCCCAGGAGAAGACGACGAACTGGGGCGGCTTCTCGCCCGGCTTGAGTTTCTCGGGCTTCAACTGGTCCTTCTGCGGCCCGGTGTACGACGTCGAGCCGTCGCCGAGGATCTTGGTCTTGCCGTCCCACTTCGGTGAGGCCGAAGCCGACGGGGAGGCCTTGGCGGTCCCGGCGGCGGTGGGCGCGGTGTCGTCCTGTCTGGTGAGCACCAGATAGCCCGCGACGAGGGAGGCCACGACCAGGAAGGCGGCCAGGGTCATGACCTCCGGGCGGGCTGGACGGCGGTCACGGGCGGGCGCCTTGCGGCGGTGACCGCCGGCTGTCTGCTTCGTGCGGGGCTTCATGCTCGGCTCATTCTGCGGGTGGGTGGCGTGGGGAGCGTCGGGGCCTCGGGGGTCAGTCGAGGCCCATGGCCTGTGCCCAGACCGTGTAAGGGACGTTGTCGGTGCCGGATCCGGCGATTCCCTTGAGCGGGAGCGGCTCCAGGGACTTGTTCAGGTCGATGCGGTAGACGACGACCGACGTCGTCACCTTCGAGAGCGTGCCGGTGTACCAGGCGGCGGTGTCGTTGCCGCCGGCGTACGTGCTGCCGGCCTTCCCGGCCGCCGCGTTGGTCAGCGCGGTGGTCGGATGGGCCAGGCGGAACGATTCGGTGAGTGCCTGCTCGACGTCCTCGGCCACGTCGTCGCGGACCGCGCGGGTCGGCCGGGGGGTGTCCATGGCGACCCGGCGGCCGTTGCGGGTGATCTTGGAGACCGAGTACGGCTCGGTGTGGTCGCCGCCGGCCGCGAACGTGGCGTATCCGTTCGCCATCCGGATCGCGCTGGGTGTGGAGCTGCCCATGGAGAGCGCGGGCACCTGGGGTCCCATGCTCTCGGAGAGCAGTCCGGAGGCCACCGCGGTGGAGCGCACCTTGTCGAGTCCGGTGTCCACGCCGAGTTGCATGAACGGGGTGTTCACCGACTGGGCGAGGGCGTTGGCGAGGCTGATCTGCCCGTAGGACTTGTCGTCGTCGTTCTTCGCGTAGACCTTCTTGCCGCTGCGGTCCCAGTACGGTCCGTCGGGTGTGGTGACCGGGACCTTGTCGTCGCCGTCGTAGAGCGTCTCGGGCAGGACGTCGGTGGCGGCCCCGCCGCGTTCCTTGTGGATGCCGTTCTGCAGCCCGGCCGCGTAGACGAAGGGCAGGAAGGAGCTGCCGGCCGGGACGGTGGTGGCGTTGGACTCGTTGTAGCCCTGTGTCCGGTGGTCGGGGCCGCCGTACACGGCGACGATCCGGCCGTCGGTGGCGACCGAGGCTGCGCCGTAGTGGGCGGCCGCGGCGTTCTTGGGGTCGCTCGCCTTGGCGTCCTTGCGGGCCTTGGTCACGGCCTTGGTGAGGGTGCCTTCCTTCTTCCGGTCGAAGGTCGTGTAGATCTGGTATCCACCCAGGTCGAACTGTTTGTCAGAGATATGGGCGGACTTCTTGGCGTACTGCTGCGCCAGTTCCACGAGGTAGTCGCTCTGGTTGCCGGTGTCGTAAACCTTGTTGGTCGCGATCGGTTCGGGGAACTTCGTGTACTTGGCCCGCTCGGTCGGCGACAGCTTGCCTATCTTGACCATCCGGTCCAGGATCCAGGACCAGCGTTCCTCCGCCCGCTTGTGGTTGGCCTTGCTGAGCGTCGGGTCGTAGAGCCCGGCCCCCTTGAGCAGTCCGGCGAGCATGGCGGCCTGGCTGGCGTTGAGCTGGCCGACGTCCTTGCCGTAGTAGGCCTGGGCGGCGCGCTGGATGCCGTACGTCCCCCGGCCGAACCAGCTGGTGTTGAGGTAGCCCTCCAGGATCTGGTCCTTGCTCATCTTGTTGTCGAGCTTGAGGGAGATCATCGCCTCGGTGAATTTCCGGCTCACCGTCTGGTTCTGCGTGAGATAGACGTTTTTCACGTATTGCTGGGTAATGGTCGAGCCGCCCTCGGTGTCCCCTTCGCCTACCGTGCGATACAGGGCCCGGGCTATGCCTTTGACCGAGATACCGGGGTCGGAGTAGAAACTCTCGTTCTCGGCCGCGAGCACCGCCCAGCGCACGTCCACGGGTATGTCCTTGAGCGGCATGTCCTGCCGCTGCACCCAGCCGGTCCGGGCCATCGGCGTTCCGTCGGACCAGAAGTAGACGTTGTCCTGCTGGGTGGCGTACGTGTTGAGGTTGCTGGGAATGTCCGTCGCCGCGTAGGCCACCACGAGGAACAGCCCGGTCAGCCCGATGCTCCCCAGCCAGGCCCCCAGCCACTGCCGCCAGGACGGCACCCAGCGCCGCCAGCCGGCCCGGCCGGGACGCGGGTACATCGGCCGCAGCTTTCGCGCGTAGGGCAGCAGGGGCTCGATGCGGGGCCCCACGAGAGCCCCGATCCGGCCCCAGACGCCGACGACACGCTCCCGCGGGGAGGGCCGTGCGCTGCGCCGCCGCTCGGCACGGCCGCCCGAGGCCGCCGACTCCGGCTCCGGCTGCCGTTGTTCGGGCACCCGGATCTGCATCGTGACGTCCGCCCGCAGGGCGCCCACGTTCAGATGCAGGGTCTCGTCATGCACCGGCAGGTCCGGCTTCTTCCGGCGCGCTCCCTTACCGGGCGCCGGGTCGTCGCCCGCGCCGCGGCGCGCACCCTCGCCCTCCCCCGCCTGCGCGGCGTCGGCCTCGGCGGCCCGCAGGGCGTGCAGCTCCTTCCACAGCGCCTCGGCCTTCCGCCGCGCGACCTCCTGCGCACGCTGAGCGTCGTCGCCCTTCTGCCACAGAGCATGCTCCGCGCGCAGGGCGTCGACGTTCAGATGCAGGGTCGCGTCCGGCTCGAACGGCTTCTGATCCCGGGATCCGGCCCGGTCACGGCCGCCCTCCGGGTCGCCCGTCCGCTCCGATGCGTCCGTCACGACTGCGTCTCCCCTCGCACTCGGTCTTGCGCGCGCGGTCGGACACGACGGGGGGCAGGGCCGCGGTGGGCGCGGCGCTACGAGCCCCCCTCTTCCCCCGGTCTTTCGGCTCCTCGCGGCCAGCTCAAATTATCAGCGATCTTTTCAAAATCTCCGCACAAGTATCGGACAGAAAGGAACACTCATGAAATTCTGAGGTGAAGTGATGCCCATCACTCCCGCATCACTGCCGCTAGCCTGTCCCTCATGCCCCGCTACGAGTACCGCTGCCGCACCTGCGGCGACACCTTCGAACTGTCCCGCCCCATGGCCGAGTCATCGGCTCCGGCAGCATGCCCGGAAGGGCATCAAGACACGGTAAAGCTCTTGTCGACGGTGGCGGTGGGGGGCTCGGCGTCCGCGCCCGCCACCGGCTCCGGCGCCCCCGCCGCCTCCGGTGGGGGCTGTTGCGGCGGCGGTTGCTGCGGCTAACCCGCCGTACGGACCGTCTTCAGGAATTCGCGCAGGATTCGCTCACCGGCGAGCACCCCTCGCTCCGGCAGTGCGGCGATGGCCGGCCCGGTCCACCCGGCGTCGGCCAGCTCCCCGTGCCCCGGCCGCCAGCCGCAGTCCGCGGCCAGCAACAGGTCGGCGTCCAGCAGCGAGTCCCCCGCGGCCACCGTCAGCTCGGCCCCGGTCCGGCTCGCGACCTCCCGCATGGCCGCGCTCTTCGTCAGCGGCTTCGGCACGGCGTAGATCTTCCGTCCCTGCAACGAGACCGTCCAGCCGCGGTTCTCCGCCCACACCGCGAGGCTCTTCACCCACTCCTCGGGCAGCAGCTCCCGCTCCACGACCAGGTAGGCGAACAGGTCCTCGGCGACCCGCTGCTTGCGCAGCCACAGCGGATCGGCGTGCTCCGCCAGATACGCCCGCACCTCGTCCAGCGGCGCGCACTCGTCGGCCAGCCGCGCCAGCACCCGTCCGTGCCAGTCCGCGTCGGACACCCCGTCGACCAGCAGATGCCCGCCGTTGGCACAGATGGCGTACCTCGGCGCGGGCCCCGGCAGGTTGATCCGCTCGTACTGCTTGCGGGTCCGCGTCGTGGTCGGCACGAAGACGGCCGCGTCCCCCAGTTCGGCCAGCAGCTGCGCGGCCGTCTCCGTCATGTACGACAGCGGCCTGCTCTCGTGCACCTCGACGCAGAGCAGCCGGGGCGCCCGCGCGTCCGGCATGGTCAGCGCCAGGGCACCCGCCGAGTAGATGAGCGTGCGATCGAGGTCGCTCGCGACGAGCACCGCCATCAGACGTTCACCGCCCTGCCGTCGGCACCGGTCGCCCCGCGCGTGTACTTGGGGTGGATCAACCCGACACAGGTGTACGGCAGTTCGCCGACCTCCTCCACGGGCACCCCTCTCTGCTCCGCAAGCAGCCGCACATGGTCGAGGTCGGCGCCCGCCCCGGCCCGCGCCAGGATCTTCCAGGGCACCCGGCGCAGCAGCACCCGGGTGGTCTCGCCGACGCCCGGCTTGACGAGGTTCACGTCGTGGATGCCGTACTCCTCGCTGATCCGCTCCACGGCCGCCCAGCCCTCCCAGGTCGGCGTGCGGTCGGCGACGGCCAGCTCCTTCACGGCGGCGTCCACGGAGTCGACCACCTCGGCGAACCGCGCCACGACCGCGTCGATGAAGGCCACCGACACGTCGGCGCCGGCCAGCTCGCGGTAGAACTTCGCGCCGTGGAAGTCGTCGGGACCCACCAGGTCGGCCCGCAGCACGGTCCGCGAGATCAGCCCGGAGACGGTCGAGTTGAGGCACGCGGAGGGGATCAGGAAGTCCTCCCGGGTGCCGTACGTCCGCACGCACGACCCGGGGTCCGCGAGCACCGCGATCTCCGGGTCGAACCCGGAGACGCCCGCCCGCTGCTCGAACTCCTCGACCGCGTCGGCGAGTTCCCGGGTGATGGCGCCCTTGCCGGTCCAGCCGTCCACGAAGACGACGTCCCGCGGGTCGTGGTGGGCGGCCAGCCAGCGCAGCGCGTTCGCGTCGATGCCGCGGCCGCGCACGATCGAGACGGCGTAGTGCGGCAGGTCGAGGCCGTACCGGAACTGCGCCCAGCGGCGCATCAGCACGCCCACCGGGGTGCCGGCCCGTGCCAGCGACACCAGCACCGGCCGCGGCGACCGCTCGGCCAGCACGGTCTCGGTGACGACGCCGACCGCCTGCGCGATCCGCGCGGCCGAGGTGTCCAGGGCGGCGTGGAAGAGGGCCTGGTACCGCTCGCTCGGCTGGTACTCGACCGGCAGCGACTCGGCGTAGTGCGCGCCGCCGCTCTGGATCGCCTCCTCGCGCTCCTCGGTCGGCGCCTCCAGCGTGACGTCCGAGAGGTCCTGGAGCAGCCAGCCGACGTCCTCCGCCGGGTACGAGGAGAAGGCGGGGCCGCGGAGGGGCTCGGGCAGCATGGCGGGGCTCTCTTCGGTCAGCGCGGGGACGTACGACGGTACAACCGCGAGCAGGACGTGCGGGGCATGCGCGCCGAGCCGGTCCAGCAGGCCGTCGGGGGCGTGCAGTTCGGGGGTGTCGCCGGCCGAGTCGACGAACAGGACGACGGCGTCGAAGCCGGCGCCGGCCACGTTGTACGCGTAGCGCTCGCCGGGGCCGTCGGCGGGGTTGTCGTGGGCCGGGAAGACGAGGCGGCTGCGGATGGCGTAGCCGGGGTCGTCGACGGCCAGGACGGGCGAGCGGGTGGTGGTGGAGTACCGGACCTCGGCGGCGACCAGGGCCTCCAGCTCGCGGGCGACCCTGAGGGGGGCGTACATCAGCTCTTCGAAGCCGAGCGTGAGCACGCGGCGGGCGTCGGGGGGGAGCGCTTCGGCGACCCGGGCCGCCATCAGGGGGAGGGCCGTTTCGAGGCGTATGCGGTGAGCGGGGGTGAAGCCGTGCCGTCCGCCGTCGGGGAGGCCGGGGGGCCAGTGCAGGTCGATGCGGGTGACGTGAGGGGTGGTTCGGTCGCCGGTCGGGTGCGGGTGGGTGGGGGCTGGTCGCGCAGTTCCCCGCGCCCCTTGAGAGGGTTGCCCCCAACCCCCTAGGGGCGCGGGGAACTGCGCGAACGGCCCCGACGGCGCTGCGGACGGCTGATCACCTGTCGCGGCACTCTCTTCGTACCGAGCCACCAGTTCCTGGCCCTTTTCCAGGACGCCCTCGGGCAGCTTTACGGTGCCTGAGGCCGCCGCCACCAGGTCCACCCGCGCGCCGATCTCCGCGGCGAACGCCGTCAGCCGCCCCGCGTCCTCCGGTGACCGCATATCCACCAGAGCCACCACGACGTAACGTTTCCGCGGATATCGGGCATGCAGGTCGCGGATCGTGTTCAGGACCGTGTTGCCCGTGGAGAACTCGTCGTCGACCAGGACCAGGGGGCCGTCGCCGGAGAGCAGGGCCGGGTCCTCGGGAAGCAGTAGATGCGAGGTCGCGTGCGAGTGGGACTCCTCGAAGCCGCCGGCCGCGGCGACCCCGGCGACCGGGCGGCGCGTGGAGTGGAGGTAGGGGGCCAGGCCGACCCCGTCCGCCACCGAGTGGCCGAGGCCGGTGGCCGTCTCGGCGTAACCCAGGACGACGGCCTGCCGGGCCTCCTGCTCACCGAGCAGGTCCCGCACCCGTCGGCCCAGGGCGAAGCCATGCCCATACACCACCGCCGGCGACTGCGGTACGTGCTTGCCGAGCACGTTGGAGACCAGGAGGTGGGCCCGTCTGGGGTTGCGGCGCAGGGCGAGGCCGAGGAGGGCCGTCAGGCCGTCGTCGCCCACGAGCTCGACGCCGAGCCGCTCGGCGACCCAGCTGCCGGACCAGACCCCGTTGTTCGCTGCGATGTTCATGCGTTCCCTGTGTCGTCCCCTGGAGCCCGTCAACCCGGTATCCCGGCGGCGAGCAGTTCCACGAAACCGACGTCCTCGTTGGCCACGCCGAACACCTCGGCGCGGAGCATGGTCCGCTCGGCCCAGGCGCGGTGCGGCTTCACCTCGTTCATCTTGTTCGTGTAGGCCGAACGAAGTACACCCCCGCCGCCCCGTTCCGGCCGCAGGATGTCCTGGGCGTCGGAGAACTCCTCGTGACTGACGACGGACAGCGCGTGCACGGGGATGACGTGGGACGGGTGGATGCAGGTCTTGCCGAGCAGCCCGTTGGCCTGGTCGAGGGAGATCTCTCTCAGCAGGCCGTCCATGGCGTGCTCGATGAGCCGGTTGCGCAGTTCCACGGCCTGCTCCTCCAGGAAGGGGCTGGTCCGCAGCATCGGCTTGAACATGCGCTCGGGGACCCGGAAGTACTCCCACACCGGCCCGGTCACCGTGAAACCGGTGCCGTCGGCCCGGCCCAGCATGTTCACCACGTCGGCGATGACGGAGGCGATGATCTGCACGTCGTAGGCGGTCATGTCGGGGGCCCGCCGCAGCCCGTAGGACGAGCAGAAGTCGGTGACCCCGAGGCGCAGCGCCAGCACCTTGTCGCGGTACTTGTCGACGGCGCGGGCGATACCCTCCAGGGCATCCACGCGCGTCTCCCGGTACATCAGCTCGGGCGTCTCAAGGACCGGCATGCCGAACAAGCGGCGCCCGCTGCTCAGCGTGGCGCCGTCCAGGGCCTGCAGGAAGGGGATGCCGCGCTCCTCGGTGAACTTCGGGAACACGAACCCGGACAGCAGCGACACGCTCGCGCCCAGCCGTCGTACCAGGTCGGGGATCTGCTCGGGCTCCCGCACCCGGATGAAGAGCAGCGGAAGCTCCACACCCGCCCGCTCCCGCTCGGCCAGGTCGGCGAACTGCCGGACGAGGTTCTCCTCGCCGGCCACCACGTCCTCGTCGCCGATGGAGTCCTCCAGGCACAGCACCATCGAGACCACGCCGAGTGCCGACTGCTTGACGATGTCGTCGGCGAGCCGCGGCCGGGTGGCCGGGCTGTACAGCGTGGCACCCAGGGCCGCGGAGAGCAGACGGGCCGGGGAGTCGGCGGTGAACTCGCACGGCTCCTGATGGAAAAGGCGCTGCCGCACCTCAGGTGCGATGTGCCCGAAATGACGCATAGAACTCCCCCGTGGCGTGGGCCGAGCCTGTGAAATTGGTAAAGGGTGGCCGGTAATAGTACGTACAAAGCCATGTCGGGGGTTCCCGCAGGGCATGAATTTCAGGTAACCCGCCTGTGTCGGTCGCGAGGCCCCCCGCGTTGTCGTGACCAGGACCGAGAGGGCAGTATGACCGCATGACGCACGCGATGCTGAAGGGGTCCAACGTCCCGGTGGAGGCCACCACGGTCCGGGCCGTGCTGCGCTGGACGCCCGGGCAGGGAGTTCCGGACGTCGACGCCTCGGCGCTGCTCCTCGGCCCCGACGGACGTGTGCGCTCCGACGAGGACTTCGTCTTCTACAACCAGCCCCGGCACCCCTCCGGGAAGGTCTGGCGGCTCGGCAAGAAGCGGGTGGCCGAGGGCCTCACCGACACGATCCAGACAGATCTTCCCGGTGTCGAGCCCAACGTCGGCCGAATCCTCCTGGTCGCATCGGCGGACGGCATCCCGTTCGAACACGTACCCGCCCTGCGCATCCTGCTGTACGACGCCTCGGCACCCGACGCCGAGGCACTGGCGCATTTCGACATCAGGCCTGAGACCGGCGCCGAGACGGCCCTGATCTGCGGCGAGCTGTACCGCAGGGGCGAGGGCTGGAAGTTCCGCGCGCTGGGCGAGGGCTACAGCAACGGCCTCAAGGGCCTGGCCACGGACTTCGGCATCTCGGTGGACGAGTCGGAACCGTTGGAGGAGCCGTCGGCGTCCATGCCGCTCCCACCCGAGCAGCCGACATCGGTACCCACCCAGCCGGCGTACGGCTACCCGCAGCCGACCTCACCGGCCCAGCCGTCGGCCTACGGCTTCCCGCAGCCCGCGTACACCCAGCAACAGCCCCAGTCGGGCTACGGCTACCCGCCCCCGGCCCCGATCCCGGTGGCGACCGTCCCGAACGCGGACTTCAGGCTGCCTCCGCAAGGGCCACAATTCATCGGGCGCTGAGGATGCCCACCTGCTTCTAGGGGCGCGGGGCTGTATCGATCTGCGGCTCCGCCGCGTGGGCGCGAGCAACCACAACGGCGCAGCAGTCGCGCCCCCACAGCACGCCCCACCCTCGTAGGCGGACTACTTCTCCACCTTCGTCTTGTAACCCCGCCCCCACTGCAGCCCCCACCCGTACAACCGGTCCAGCTCCCCCTGGAACCCGTACACGAACTTCACCTCACGCCGGACGACCAGCTCGCCCTTCACGTTCTCTATCATCACGACCGCACAGGACCGGGCCTGCGGATGCCGTTCGTCGAGGCCTATCTCGATGCGCGGCCCGTTGCTCGGGTACAGCGTGACGATCGCGTGGGTGCGGTCGAAGGCCGGCGTCTGGTCGTAGATGTACACGAACACCAGCAGCCGCTTGATGTCGTCCCGGTGGTCGAGGTTGACGTACATCGTCTCGCCGGACGCCGACCCGAACCGGTCGTCGCCGCTGAGCTTGACGTACGGCGGTGCGTTCACGTCCCCGAGCAGGCCGCCGAGCGGCTGGACGACGCCCTTGCTCCCGTCGGTCAGCTCGTACAGCGCACCGAGGTCGAGGTCGACGTTGACCATGCTCTGCCCGTGTCCCATCACCTCCGGCGGCTTGAGCGCCCTGAAGGGGTGCCGGAACAGACTCGTACGCTGTTCGCCGTCGAAGTCGGACGTCCGCATCCGCCAGGCGAGGTTGATCCGCAGGTTGCCGGTGGCCGCGCCCTGCTTGGTGAGGGACACCTGCTGGTGCCGCCTGGTGAGCTCGATGGAGTTGGACGCGGCGCTGCCCGAGTCGAACTCGGCCGCCTTCCCGCCCAGCAGCCCGTCGAAGAAACCCATTCCCGCCCCCAGAGACTCCGGATCAACGCTTCAGGGCGGCCGACCCGGGTCGGCCGCCCTGAACAGAGCGTTCCTCGTGCAGAAGGGTGTCACACCCTTCTTTTCGGTCGGTCAGACTCCGGACGAGACTTCAGCCTTCTCGTCCGATCCCGCTTTTCCCTCGGCCGCCGCCAACCGCTGGTTGCGCCGTACGGAGGACCAGAACGACCAGCCGATCAGGACGACGCCGACGAGGCCGGTGATGACCTCGTTGATCTCGTACTGGATGGTGACCATGAGGATCACGGCCAGGGCGCCGATCGCGTAGTGGGCGCCGTGCTCCAGGTAGACGTAGTCGTCCAGGGTGCCCTGGCGGACCAGGTACACGGTGAGCGAGCGGACGTACATCGCGCCGATGCCCAGGCCGAGGGCCATGAGGACGATGTCGTTGGTGATGGCGAAGGCGCCGATCACGCCGTCGAAGGAGAAGGACGCGTCCAGGACCTCCAGGTAGAGGAACATGAAGAACGCGGCCTGGCCGGCCAGCACGACCGACGACTTCTTCTTGCCGGTGCGCTCGGCCTCTTCCTCCTCCTCGTGCTCGCGCTCCTCCTCGGCCTCCAGCCGGTCCTCGAAGAAGCCGGAGAGACCACCGACGATCATGTACGTGATCAGGCCGGCGATGCCGGCGATCAGGACCGTCTGCGCCTTGTCGACGTGGCCGCCGCCGTGCTGGTGGGCGTGGGTGGCGAAGGTGAAGGAGGTGATCAGCAGGACGATCAGGGCGATGCAGACCGCCAGCATGTCGACCTTGCCGAGCTTGGCCAGCGGGCGCTCGATCCAGCGCAGCCACTGGATGTCCCGGTCCTCGAAGATGAAGTCCAGGAAGATCATCAGCAGGAACATGCCACCGAAGGCGGCGATCGCCGGGTGGGCGTCGGTGACCAGCTCCTGGTAGCGGTCCTTGTTGTTGAGCGCGAGGTCGACGGCCTCGATGGGACCCATCTTGGCGGTGATCGCGACGATGACGACGGGGAAGACCAGCCGCATGCCGAAGACCGCGATGAGCACGCCCACCGTGAGGAAGATCTTCTGCCAGAAGGCGTTCATCTTCTTCAGGATTCCGGCGTTGACGACCGCGTTGTCGAACGACAGGGAGATTTCGAGGACGGCGAGGATCGCCACGATGCCGAAGGCTTCCCAGCCTCCGTAGAAGACCGCGGCGACCAGGCCGAGCGCGGTGATCGCGAACGACCAGCCGAAGGTTTTCAGAAGCACTGGCTACCCAATCGTGTGTGTACGGGTCTCGCTCGCGCCGTACTCGGCTTTACCTACTGTTGACCACGCAGTGTAGAGGGCGTCGGTGTCCTACGGCCCGGGCGGCCCCCATATCCGGCGTGAAGGTCCTATGAGACGTTCACACCGAAGTCGAGTGCGATGCCGCGCAGCCCGGAGGCGTAGCCCTGGCCGACGGCCCGGAACTTCCACTCGTTCTGGTAGCGGTAGAGCTCGCCGAAGATCATGGCGGTCTCGGTGGAGGCGTCCTCGGACAGGTCGTAGCGGGCGAGCTCCTGGCCGTCGGCCTGGTTGACGACCCGGATGAAGGCGTTGGAGACCTGGCCGAAGGTCTGGCCGCGCTCGTCGGCCATGTGGATCGAGACCGGGAACACGATCTTGTCGCAGGTGGCCGGCACCTTGGGCAGGTCGACCAGAATCGATTCGTCGTCGCCCTCGCCCTCACCGGTGAGGTTGTCACCGGTGTGCTCCACGGAGCCTTCCGGGCTCTTGAGCTGGTTGTAGAAGACGAACCACTCGTCGCCGAGGACCCGCCCGCCCTGGCACAGCAGCGCACTGGCGTCCAGGTCGAAGGGGGCGCCGGTGGTGGAGCGGGCGTCCCAGCCGAGTCCGATCATGACGTTGGTGAGGTTCGGTGCGGCCTTCGAGAGGGAGACATTGCCCCCCTTGGCGAGCGTGACGCCCATGATGCTGGTCCTCCCCTAGCGGTGTTTCTCCGGTTGTCCTGCGCGTCCGGCGCCGACCGTAAACGGTGCGGCGCCGGACAGTGCGGACTTTCGAACGCCTCGGGGCGTTCACATGACTCAGACGTTGACGCCGAAGTCCTGGGCGATGCCGCGCAGGCCGGAGGCGTAGCCCTGGCCGATGGCGCGGAACTTCCACTCCGCGCCGTTGCGGTACAGCTCGCCGAAGACCATCGCGGTCTCGGTCGAGGCGTCCTCGGACAGGTCGTAGCGGGCGATCTCGGCGCCGCCGGCCTGGTTGACCACGCGGATGAACGCGTTGCGGACCTGGCCGAAGGACTGCTGCCGGTTGTCGGCGTCGTAGATCGACACCGGGAAGACGATCTTGTCGACGTCGGCGGGGACCGTGGCGAGGTTGACCTTGATCACCTCGTCGTCGCCCTCGCCCTCACCGGTGAGGTTGTCGCCGGTGTGCTCGACCGAGCCCTCGGGGCTCTTGAGGTTGTTGAAGAAGACGAAGTTCTGGTCACTGCCGACCTTGCCCGCCGAGTTGAGCAGGAGTGCGCTGGCGTCCAGGTCGAAGTCCGTGCCGGTGGTGGTCCGGACGTCCCAGCCCAGACCGACGAGGACCGCGGTCAGGCCGGGGGCCTCCTTCGTCAGCGATACGTTGCCGCCCTTGCTGAGGCTGACTCCCACGAGTCCTCCCATGTGTGGTCCAGGGGCGGGGAGCCCCCGTCGTGCTTCGGATACCGGATCAACGATTCGATCCTAGTGACGGGTTCCCGCCGCACGCAGGCCCTGGACCCCGAAGAATCACGGGGTGTCGGCCGGGTCGTCCCCTAGGGGACCCGGCGCGCCGGCCCCCGGGCGGCCGGCGCGGGGGTCGAGGGCGGGGGTTACAGGGCGTCGAGCGCCGTCACGTACTCGTTCAGGTCCCGGGCGTCCGGCAGTCCGTTGACCACGGTCCACCGCACGACGCCCTCCCTGTCGATGACGAAGGTGCCACGGACGGCGCAGCCCTTGGCCTCGTCGAAGACGCCGTAGGCGCGCGAGGTCTCGCCGTGCGGCCAGAAGTCGCTCAGCAGCGGGTACTCCAGGCCCTCCTGCTCGGCGAAGACGCGCAGGGTGTGGATGGAGTCGTTGGAGACGGCCAGCAGCTGGGTGTCGCGGTCCTCGAACTTCGGCAGGTTGTCGCGCAGCTCGCACAGCTCGCCGGTGCACACACCCGTGAAGGCGAAGGGGTAGAAGAGCAGCACCACGTTCTTCTCGCCGCGGAAGTCGGACAGCCGCACGGTCCGGCCGTGGTTGTCCTTGAGTTCGAAGTCGGGTGCCTTGTCGCCGACCTGGATCGCCATCGTCCTGCATCCCATCGTCAGGGGCTGTTCGGGTGAGGACACCCTATGCGGCGATCACTGGGGACCGACGGACGGACCCGTACGGGTCCGTCCGCCGGCGAGGCTCGCTCGACGGGGCTCAGCGCTTCTTGGCTGCGGCCTTCGGCGTGCTCAGACGGCTGCCGTTCCAGTCCTTGCCCACGCTGACGCTCTTGGTCTGCGAGAGGCCGGCGGTGGTCACCGCGTCACCGATGTCGCTCGGCTCGATGTAGCCGTCGCGGCCGGTCTTCGGTGTCAGCAGCAGAATCGCGCCACCCTCTTCGAGGTAGCTGAGGGCGTCGACCAGCGCATCCGTCAGGTCACCGTCCTCGTCGCGGAACCACAGCACCACGGCGTCGGCCACGTCGTCGTAGTCCTCGTCCACCAACTCGGTACCGGTGGTCTCTTCGATGGACTCGCGGAGCTCCTGGTCGACGTCGTCGTCGTAGCCGATCTCCTGGACCACCTGCGCCGGCTGGAACCCCAGCCTGGCGGCAAGGGTCCGCTCCTCCGCGTGGTCCGCGGTCGCGCTCACGGGTTGCCTCCTGATCATGTCTTGGTGATGAACTCAGCCACGCGCGTGCGCGAAGCATTGGCCGTAGTCCACACGGGCGGGACGGATCGCGCAAGTACCCGGCCGTTCGGACCGCCGAAACGGTGACGATCCCGGCCGTGTCGCCGCAACTCCCGGCACCGTATCGCGGATGACTGTGGCACACACCACTCCCTTTTGCCCGCTATGCACCTTTCGGAATCATCCTCACATACGGCGGTCGAACGAGTTTGCCAAGCGCGTCACACCTCGGGCGTATCGTTGCGTTTTGGCCGGTCCCGAGTTACCTCACGGTAGAGATGACGTGCGCTGCCCCGGGGTGGACCATGGACAGCGGTGCAGGCAAGACGCAGGGAAAACCGGAAAAAAACAGGGAATCAGTGGCCCTCTGACAGGTAAGGAACAGCGTGGCTTCCGGATCCGATCGCAACCCGATCATCATTGGCGGCCTTCCGAGTCAGGTTCCTGACTTCGATCCCGAGGAAACCCAGGAGTGGCTCGACTCGCTCGACGCCGCCGTGGACGAGCGCGGCCGGGAGCGGGCCCGCTATCTGATGCTCCGCCTGATCGAGCGCGCCCGCGAGCGGCGCGTGGCTGTGCCCGAGATGCGCAGCACGGACTACGTCAACACGATCCCGACCCGGGCCGAGCCGTTCTTCCCGGGCAACGAGGAGATCGAGCGCAAGGTCCTGAACGCGACCCGCTGGAACGCCGCGGTGATGGTCTCCCGCGCCCAGCGCCCGGGCATCGGCGTCGGCGGTCACATCGCCACCTTCGCGTCCTCGGCATCCCTCTACGACGTCGGCTTCAACCACTTCTTCCACGGCAAGGACGACGGCCACGGCGGCGACCAGGTCTTCTTCCAGGGCCACGCCTCCCCCGGCATCTACGCGCGCGCGTTCCTGCTCGACCGGCTCAGCGAGACCCAGCTGGACGGCTTCCGCCAGGAGAAGTCGAAATACCCGGACGGCCTCTCCAGCTACCCGCACCCGCGCTCGATGCCGGACTTCTGGGAGTTCCCGACCGTCTCGATGGGCCTCGGCCCGATCGGCGCCATCTACCAGGCGCGGATGAACCGCTACATGCACGCGCGCGGGATCGCCGACACGTCGAAGTCGCACGTCTGGGCGTTCCTCGGCGACGGCGAGATGGACGAGCCCGAGTCGCTCGGCCAGCTGTCCATCGCCGCCCGCGAGGGCCTGGACAACCTGACCTTCGTCGTCAACTGCAACCTGCAGCGGCTCGACGGCCCGGTGCGCGGCAACGGCAAGATCATCCAGGAGCTGGAGTCCGTCTTCCGGGGCGCCGGCTGGAACGTGATCAAGCTGGTCTGGGACCGCACCTGGGACCCACTGCTCGCCCAGGACCGCGACGGCGTCCTGGTCAACAGGATGAACACGACCCCCGACGGTCAGTTCCAGACCTACGCCACCGAGTCCGGCGCGTACATCCGCGACCACTTCTTCGGCGACGACCAGCGGCTGCGCGCGATGGTCGAGCACATGACCGACGACCAGATCCTGCACCTGGGCCGCGGCGGCCACGACCACCGCAAGATCTACGCGGCGTTCAAGGCGGCCACCGAGCACCGGGGCCAGCCGACGGTCATCCTGGCCAAGACGATCAAGGGCTGGACGCTGGGCCCGAACTTCGAGGGCCGCAACGCCACGCACCAGATGAAGAAGCTGACGGTCGCCGACCTCAAGGGCTTCCGGGACCGCCTGCACCTGCCGATCTCCGACAAGGAGCTGGAGTCCGGCCTGCCGCCGTACTACCACCCGGGCCGGAACTCGGAGGAGATCCAGTACATGCACGACCGGCGCAAGGGTCTCGGCGGCTACGTCCCGACCCGCGTCGTACGCTCCAAGCCGCTCGCCCTTCCGGACGACAAGACGTACGCGACCGTGAAGAAGGGCTCGGGTCAGCAGTCCATCGCCACGACGATGGCGTTCGTACGACTGCTCAAGGACCTCATGCGGGACAAGGAGCTCGGCCGCCGCTTCGTCCTCATCGCGCCGGACGAGTACCGCACCTTCGGCATGGACTCGTTCTTCCCGAGCGCGAAGATCTACAACCCGCTCGGCCAGCAGTACGAGGCGGTCGACCGCGACCTGCTGCTCGCCTACAAGGAGTCGCCGACCGGCCAGATGCTGCACGACGGCATCTCGGAGGCGGGCTGCACGGCCTCGCTGATCGCGGCGGGCTCGGCCTACGCCACGCACGGCGAGCCGCTCATCCCGGTCTACGTCTTCTACTCGATGTTCGGTTTCCAGCGCACCGGCGACCAGTTCTGGCAGATGGCCGACCAGCTGTCGCGCGGTTTCGTCCTGGGTGCGACCGCCGGCCGTACGACCCTGACCGGCGAGGGCCTCCAGCACGCGGACGGCCACTCCCAGCTCCTGGCCTCGACGAACCCCGCCTGCGTCGCCTACGACCCGGCGTACTCGTACGAGATCGCGCACATCGTCCAGGACGGCCTGCGCCGCATGTACGGCGGCGACGCGGAGCACCCGCACGGCGAGGACGTCTTCTACTACCTGACCGTCTACAACGAGCCGATCCAGCACCCGGCCGAGCCGGCCGACGTGGATGTCGAGGGCATCCTCAAGGGTGTGCACCGGATCAGCGCGGGCACGGCGGGCACGGTCGCGGCGCAGATCATGGCGTCGGGCGTGGCGGTCCCGTGGGCGATCGAGGCCCAGAAGATCCTCGCGGAGGACTGGAACGTCAAGGCCGACGTCTGGTCCGCCACCTCCTGGAACGAGCTGCGGCGCGAGGCCGTGGCCTGCGAGGAGCACAACCTGCTGCATCCGGAGGAGGAGCAGCGGACGCCGTGGGTGACGCAGAAGCTGAGCGGCGCCGAGGGTCCGTTCGTGGCCGTGTCCGACTGGATGCGATCGGTTCCGGACCAGATCGCGCGCTGGGTACCGGGCACGTACCAGTCGCTGGGCGCCGACGGGTTCGGCTTCGCCGACACACGGGGCGCGGCGCGCCGCTTCTTCCACATCGACGCGCAGTCGATCGTGGTCGCGGTGCTGACCGAACTGGCCCGTGAGGGCAAGCTCGACCGCTCGGTCCTCAAGCAGGCCATCGACCGGTACCAGCTGCTGGACGTCACGGCGGCGCACCCGGGCGCGGCGGGCGGCGACGCGTAGCCCCCTGACGGGCGGACAGGTCAAGGGCGGCGGGACCGTGGTCTCCGCCGCCCTTGCGATTTCTTTACGATGCGCACATGAAGGAAGAGTCCGCACAGGCGCGTTGGGAGCAGGTCAGTCAACGGCCGTTGCTGGCACTCGCGGTGGCCTTCGCCGTCGCCTACGCGCTGCCGATCGTGGACCGTTCGGCCGGGCACGTCCTCACCGCCGCCTGCACGGTGGCGGAGTGGGTGGTGTGGGGTTCCTTCGCCCTCGACTACCTCGTACGGCTGGCGCTGGCGCCCCGGCGCCGGGAGTTCGTACGGACGCACTGGATAGACCTGTGCGCGGTGGTGCTGCCGCTGCTCCAGCCGCTGCGGCTGCTGCGGCTCGTCGCGACGCTGATGCTGGTGGGGCGGCGGGCGCGGATGGCCTCGCAGATCCGGCTGACGACGTATGTCGTGGGCGCGGTGGTCGGGCTGCTGATGTTCGGGTCGCTGGCCGTGCTCTCGGTGGAACGCGACTCGCCGAACGGGAACATCCGGACGCTGGGTGACGCGCTGTGGTGGTCGTTCACGACGATGACGACGGTGGGGTACGGGGACCACGCGCCGACGACGGGGCTGGGCCGGATGATCGCGGTGGGCCTGATGCTCTCCGGGATCGCCCTGCTGGGAGTGGTGACGGCGAACATCGCGACGTGGTTCATCGCGCGGTTCGAGAAGGACGATGTGGAGGAGCGGCGGCAGACGGAGGCGATCGGGATGCTGACCGAGGAGGTGCGGGCGCTGCGGGTGGAGGTCGCCGCCCTGCGCGAGGGGGTGGCGGCGGGGGGCGGGGTGCGCTCACCGGCGCTGGCCGGGTGCCGCTGCGCCCACCCGTGCCGCCCTGCGGCACGCCTGCCCGCAGCTGAGTAGCCCCGAAAGGGGCGCGGGGAACTGCGCGATCAGCCCCCACCGGGCCGCGGGTCAGAGCGATACGCCACCAGCGCCGGTATCGAGCTCCTCGGGTTCCCGCCCCGTGGGCCTACGCGGCCGCGTGAACGGGGGTACCCGCGCGTTCGTCGCCCGACGGCTGCCATCATCAACTTCCCTGTCCCCATGGACTGTTCGGGTTGATGACCGGGTACCCCTGTTCCGCGTCCGCAGACCTGCGCGCGCTGCCCCCCTCCAGCAGCGCGCCGCGGCCCGCCGTCCTCCCATGCCCTGCGGAGGACTTGACCCACTGTGACCTGCGGCGCGTGCCGAGTGCGAGGAATCTTTAGCGGAGTCACCCTGATAGGCGAACTTCGCCCCAAGAAACCGGACATATCGGCCCGGCGCGTTGCGCTACACGTGCCCGACGCCCGCCCCCGCGTCCGCGTTCTCGCCGCGCTTGGTGAGCAGCGCGACCAGGATCGCGACCGCCGCCACACCCGCCGCGACGAGCGAGGCGAGGCTCATGCCGGAGATGAACGTGTCGTGGGCGACGCCGGCGATCTTCGCGGCGATCGCCTCGGGCGTCCCCTTGGCGACCGGCGCGACACCGACCTGGACCGCCTCGGAGGCCTGGGCCAGCTGCGCCGGGGTCAGCTTCGGCAGCCCCGCGTCGGCCCAGTTGCCCGCCAGGTCGCCGTCGACCTTGGAGGCCATCACGGCGCCGAGGACGGCCGTACCGAGACTGCCGCCGATCTGCATCGCGGCCTGCTGGAGACCGCCGGCCACACCCGAGAGCTCCATCGGGGCGTTGCCGACGATGACCTCCGTGGCGCCGACCATGACCGGCGCCAGGCCGAGGCCGAGCAGCGCGAACCAGAGGGACATGAGCGCGCTGCCGGTGTCCGCCTTCAGCGTGGACATGCCGTACATGGCGATCGCGGTGGCCGCCATGCCGCCGGCCAGCGGGATGCGCGGGCCGAGCTTGGTGATCGCGGCGCCGGCCAGCGGGGAGCCGACGATCATCATGCCGGTGAGCGGGAGGAGGTGGAGGCCGGCGTCGACCGGGTCCATGCCGTGCACGTTCTGGAGGTAGAACGTCACGAAGAACAGGCCGCCCATGAAGGCGATGGCCATCAGGACCATCAGCACCACACCGGCCGACAGCGGGACCGAGCGGAACAGGCCCAGCGGGATGAGCGGTTCCTTGACCTTCGTCTCCCAGAAGGAGAAGAGGGCGAAACCCAGGACCGACGCGACGATGAAGGTCCACGTCTTGCCGTCGCCCCAGCCCCAGCTCGGCGCCTTGATGAGCGCCCAGACCAGGCAGAACATCGCGCCGGAGAGCAGGCCGATGCCGAGCAGGTCGAAGGAGCGCGGCGCGTTCTCGGCGCGGTGGTCGCGCAGGATCAGCACACCGAGGACGAGGGCGGTCAGGCCGACCGGCACGTTGATGAAGAACACCGACTGCCAGCTGACGTGCTGCACCAGCACACCGCCGAGGATCGGGCCGCCCGCGGTGGAGGCGCCGATGACCATGCCCCAGATGCCGATCGCCATGTTGAGCTTCTCGGCCGGGAAGGTGGCCCGCAGCAGGCCGAGCGCGGCCGGCATCAGCAGCGCGCCGAACAGGCCCTGGAAGACGCGGAAGGTGACGACCAGGCCGATGCTGTCGGAGAGGCCGATGGCACCGGAGGCGGCGGCGAAGCCGACGACGCCGATCAGGAAGGTCTGCCGGTGGCCGAAGCGGTCGCCGAGCTTGCCCGCGGTGATCAGGGAGACCGCGAGGGCCAGGAAGTAGCCGTTGGTGATCCACTGCACCTGGGCGAAGGTGGCGCCGAGGTCCTTCTGGATCGCGGGGTTGGCGATGGCCACGATGGTGCCGTCGAGGGCGACCATCATGACCCCGACGGCGACGGTTATCAGGGTGAACCAGGGGTGGCCGCGCAGGCCGGAGGCCGGCGGCTGTTCCGGCAGGGCTGCCGGCGCCTTGTCCCCCGCCCCCGCCGTGTCGATCGTGGTCTGACTAGTCATGCGTGCGAGGCTAGTGACAGCCACTGACAGTTGACAAACAAATTCACTAGTCAGTAACTGTCAGGCATGGAAACGCTGCGCGAACGCAAGAAACAGCGCACCCGGGACGCGCTGCTGCGCTCCGCGCTCGAACTGTTCGTGACCCGGGGCTACGAGCACACCACCGTCGACGAGATCGCCGAGTCCGTCGACGTCTCCCAGCGCACCTTCTTCCGCTACTTCGCCAGCAAGGAGGACGTGGCCTTCTTCGTGCCACGGCTCACCGAGGCGCACTACATCGAGGCGGTGCGCCGGCGCCCGCCCGAGGAGACCCCGCTGGAGGCGCTGCGCCTGTCCGTCATGGACAGCTGGGACACCATCGAGGAGGCCATCGAGCGGTACGTCCCGGTCGAGCTGTTCCTGCGCACGTACAAGATGATCGAGGCGACCCCGGTCCTGTTCGCCGCCCATCTGCGACGCCAGGCGGAGACGGAGGAGGAGATCGCGCGGATCGTCGCCGAGCGGGAGGGCGTCGACCCGGACACCGACCCCCGGCCGCGGCTCGTGGTCGCCGTGTTCGGCGCGATCATCCGGGTCACCGAGCGGCACTGGTCGGTCGGCGAGGACTTCAGCGTCACGGCGATCCGCGAACTCACCGCGTCGTACCTCGATCAGGTGGGACCGGCGCTCACCGGGAACTGGCGCGCCGGCTGAACCCGTCCACACGGGCCTGAGACCGGCCTCACGTTTGCCAAAACGTGATAACCGTCACTCAGTTACCGCGAGACCCCTTCGTTCTCCTAGTGTGTCCTCCCAGTGACTTCCTTCGACACCTCCCCGCCGCTCAACGTCTGGCGCACTCTGCTCGCCCTGGCCGTGGTGTTCGTGATGCTCGCGACCACCGGCTGGACCGCCCTGCGCACGCACCGCGAGACCACCGCCCTGCAGACCTCCCTCGCCAAGTGGGAGCACGGCAGCGTCCACGGCCTGCATCTGCCGGACCCGGAGGCGTCGCCCGCGCGGCTCACCCGGTTCTTCGCGTCCCTCACCGCGCAGGAGCGCGACCGGCTCGTGCACCGATACCCGCTCGCGGTGGGCAACATGAACGGCGCCCCGGTCGAACTGCGCTACCGCGCCAACGACATCGCCCTCGCCCAGCAGCGCGCCGTCGAGAAGAAACGCATGCACGACCCACGGCTCAGCGCGGCCGGGCAGCAGGACGCGGGCCGTCGTATGCACCGCTACGAGGCGCTGATGACGAAGGGCCGGCAGATCCTCGCCTTCGACCCGGACGGCAGCGGCCGGGTCGCGGAGGTGTTCGGCGACCTCACCAGGGCCGAGCGGATCTCCGTCGTCGTCCCCGGCGTCGACACCGACCTGCTCACCTTCCAGAAGACGTACCGCCAGTACACCGCGCCGGTCGGCATGGCCCGGGCGCTGTACAAGGCGGAGCGCACGGCGAGCCCCACGACCCGCACGGCGGTGATCGCCTGGGCCGACTACACCGCGCCCGACGGTCTCGGCGTGGACGCGGCGACCGGGATGGCCGCCGAGCAGGGCGCCGTACGCCTCAACGCACTGCTGCGCGCGCTGCCCGGCGACGCGCCGGTGTCGATGTTCTGCCACAGCTACGGCTCGGTGGTCTGCGGGGTGGCCGCGCACGCCATGCCGGACCGGGTGGCCGACATAGCGGTGGCCGCGAGCCCCGGGATGCGCGTCGAGAACGCCTCCCACCTGGGCACCTCGGCCCGGGTGTGGGCGATGCGGGACGCCACCGACTGGATCCAGGACGTCCCCTACCTGGAGCTCGGCGGACTCGGCCACGGCGCCGACCCCGTCTCCTCCTCCTTCGGCGCCCGGGTGCTGTCGGCGCACGACGCCCAGGGACACGCCGGTTACTTCGAGCCGGGCACGGACAGCCTGCGCAACCTCGCCGACGTCGGGGTCGGCGCATACGGCGCGGTGACGTGCGCCCACGACGATGACGGGTGCCGGGCGGGTTTGTCCGGCACGTTGATGGCCGGACGCGCGTAGAGACAGCAGGAAGTGCGGTATGCGCGGGGATGGGACTGGGAAGCACGTGCCGCATACGATGAGCCGCATGGGTGACGTACTGGCCGGATTTCATGCCGCCTGGGAGTTCGAGTCCGACTCCGTGCTCATCCGCTACGAACGGGGGATTCGAACACCCAAGCTGTTCCAGAGCCTGGGTGAACGCCGGGTGCCGCTGGCCGCGCTGGAGGGCGTGACGCTCACGCCGGGGAAGCGGGGCACGGTCGTACTCCGGGCCGAACCACGCCCCGGCGCGGATCCGCTGCTCGAGGCGGCGGCCGGACAGCTGAAGGACGGCAGCGACCCGTACCGCCTGGTGCTCCCGGCCGAGCGGGCGACCCTCGCCGAGTACTACGCCGACGAACTGCGACCGCTGCTCACCGCGTCCGGCCCGGCGGAAGGGTTTCTGGTCGCCGCACCCGAGGGGCCCCGGCAGTTCAAGGCGTACGACGGGAAGGCGACCTTCGACGGCAGGGCCGTGCACTTCCGGTGGTCGTGGACGGGTGCGTCCACGGCGAAGTGGAAGGCCGGCGACCAGAGCTTCGCGGTCGCCGACCTGGCGGGGGTGGAGTGGCGGTCGCCGGAGGTCTTCGAGGGGCATCTGCGACTGCTGCGGCGGGACCTCGCGGGGGCGACGCCGACGGTCCCGGCCGACCAGGATCCGGCGACCGTGGTGTTCGGGCTCGGGTACGGCCCGGTGCACGAGTCGCTGCCGTTCGCGGCGGCCGTGCTGGAGGCCCTGCGGGCCAAGGGGGCCGCTGCGGTGCCGGTGCAGGCGGGGCGGCGGGACCCCGCCGACATCGCCGAGCGGATCCGTCATCTGGGAGAGCTGCATCAGGCGGGGCTGGTCACCGATGAGGAGTTCGCTGCGAAGAAGGCGGAGTTGTTGGCCGAGTTGTGAGGGGTGGCGGTTCGGCTGCGGGCCGGTGGGGGCTGGTCGCGCAGTTCCCCGCGCCCCTTACGGGGCGCCATCGTGAAGGGCGCTTCAGCTGCCGCCTGTCTCATAGAAGCTGATCTTTCGGTCCAGGACCGACAAGGTGTCGTGCAGTTCGGCGATTCTCGACACGACGTCCCTGCGCGTCTGCTCCAGCAGCTCGCGGCGCTCGGGGTAGGTCGTCTCGCCCTCTCTCACCAGTTCCGCGTACCTCACCATGTCCGCCACCGGCATGCCGGTCAGGCGGAGCTTGGTCACGAAGTCCAGCCAGTCCAGGTCGCGGTTGCTGTAGCGGCGCTGGCCGGTGTGGGAGCGGTCGATGTGGGACATCAGGCCGATCCGCTCGTACCAGCGCAGGGTGTGGGCGGTCAGGCCGGTGAAGGCGACGACCTCGCTGATCGTGTAGCGGTCCTGGCCCTCCGGACGCGGATGCCGCCGGGGTGGGGCGGAACAGATGTCGGCGGGCGTGCGGTCGGGCTGCTGGGTGGGGGCCGCGGTCGTGGTCTGCATCACCGTCATACGCCCACGCTATGACCTTGGAGTGCACTCGAAGCAAGCGGAACGCGTCAAGAAATACGCGCGACGAGCAGGGCGGGCGGTGGCTAGCGTGCGGGGCATGAGCCTCGTACGCCGTGCCACGGCCGAGGACGCGGCGGAAGTGCTGCGTCTGCGCCAGGTGATGATCGACGCGCTGCCCGGTGGGGAGGGCTCCACAGGATGGCATGCGGGGGCACGGCCCGCGCTGGAGGAGAAGCTCGGCGAGCCGGACGGGGACTTCGCCGCGTTCGTCGTCGACCATCCGGACCGGCCGGGGGCGCTGGCCGCGCTGGTCGCCGGGACCGTCGACTACCGGATCGGCAAGGCGGGCAACCCGCACGGCCGCTCCGGGTACGTCTTCAGCGTGGCCACCGACCCGGACGCCCGCCGGCGCGGGTACGCGCGCGCGTGCATGGAGGAGCTGCTGGCGTGGTTCCGTGAGCGGGGCGCGGGGCAGGTCATGCTGACCGCGTCCGCCGAGGCCGAGCCGCTCTACGCCGCGCTCGGCTTCGTCCACAAGCCGGACCCCACGATGACCCTGGTGCTCTGAGCCGCTTAGGGTCGTAGGCATGTCCTTGAACAGCCTCGCGTCGATCGAGAACTGGCCCGTCCCCACCGCCGCGGCGGGTGTCGTACGCACCGACGGAACGGTCCTCGGTACTCACGGGCCGGTCGGACAGCGCTTCCCGCTGGCCTCCGTCACCAAGCCGCTCGCGGCGTACGCGGTGCTCGTCGCGTACGAGGAGGGGGCGGTCGAACTCGACGAGCCGGCGGGGCCGGAGGGGGCGACCCTACGGCATCTGCTCGCCCACACCTCGGGGCTGGCCTTCGACGAGCACCGGGTGACGGCGCCGCCCGGGGAGCGGCGGCTGTACTCCAACGCCGGGTTCGAGGTGCTCGGGGACCATGTCGCCAAGGCGACGGAGATGCCGTTCGCCGAGTATGCGCGGCAGGCGGTGCTGGAGCCGCTGGGCATGACGTCGACGTCGCTGGAGGGCTCACCGGCGAAGGACGGCGTGTCCTCGGTGCCGGACCTGCTCCGCTTCGCGGCGGAGCTGCAGGCGCCGAGGCTGCTGGATCCGCGGACGGTGGCGGAGGCGACGCTGACCGTCCAGTACCCGGGGACGAAGGGGGTGCTGCCGGGGTACGGGCACCAGAGCCCGAACGACTGGGGTCTGGGCTTCGAGATCCGGGATTCCAAGTCGCCGCACTGGACGGGGGCTTCGTCCTCGCCGCGGACGTTCGGGCACTTCGGGCAGGCGGGGACGTTCCTGTGGGTGGACCCGGAGGCGGGGCTGGCGTGCGTCGCCCTGACGGATCGCGCCTTCGGCCCTTGGGCAGTTGAGGCGTGGCCGGTGTTCACGGATTCGGTGCTGGCGGAGCTGCGCGGCTGACGTCGGCTGGGGCCGGGGGGGACGCTTACCGGCGCTTGCAGGGTGCCGCTGCGCCCACCCGTGCCGCCCTGCGGCACGCCTGCCCGCAGCTGAGTAGCCCCGTAAGGGGCGCGGGGAACTGCGCGAGCAGCCCCCACCGGGCCGCGGCCGAACGACGAGTCGCAGCTACCCCGCCACCATCTCCCACATCAGCAGCTCCGCCGGCGTCAGCCCCTCCGCCGCCAAGTCCTTCGCCCCCACCACCCGAACCGAATCCCCCGGCCCCAACTCCTCCCCGCCCACACGCACTTCGCCCCGCACGACATGGACGTACGCATACGCCCCGTCCGGCACCGCCGTCCGCTCCCCCGCCCCCAGGCGGCGGACGTGCAGCATCGCGCCGGCCTCCGGGACCGCGTAGGGGGTCGAGTCGGCGATGCCGCGGACGATCTCGTACGACGGTTCGCCGCCGGGCCGCACCGGTGCCAGCCACATCTGGACGAAGGTCAGGGGCAGCTCCCCGTCGTTGCGCTCCACGTGGCGGACGCCCCCCGCTGCGCTCAGCCGCTGCACGTCGCCGTGGCGCACCACCGTCTCGTTGCCCGCCGAGTCGCGGTGGGTGAGCTCGCCCTCGACCACCCACGTCACGATCTCGGTGTGGCTGTGCGGATGCTCGTCGAAGCCCGCGCCCGGCGCCAGACGCTCCTCGTTGCAGGCGATGACCGCCGCGAAACGCAGGTTGTCGGGGTCGTAGTGCGGGCCGAAGGAGAAGGCGTGCGACGACTCGATTCCGGTCGCCGGGTCGCCTCCCGGGTAGCGCTGCGCCGCGCGCCGTACGTCCATCACGGAACCACGGTAGACCGCAGTCGGCACCCGGCGGCGCATGCTCCCGTCCGGATAAGGCAGTCTTGTCCCCGTGCCCGAACCCGTAATGCGCAAGTCCGACCCCTCGGCTCATCAGGTCCACCCGCACTCCGCGACCCTGAAGCGGCTGGAGAAGTCGTCCGGCAGCCTCGCCGCCCAGGCCATCGCGCGCATGGACGAGACCCTGTCGTGGTACCGGGCCATGCCCCCGGAGAACCGCTCCTGGATCGGGCTCGTCGCCCAGGCGGGCATCGCGGCCTTCACCGAGTGGTTCCGGCACCCGGACGCTCCGCAGGCGATCTCGACGGACGTGTTCGGGACCGCGCCGCGGGAGCTGACCCGGGCGATCACCCTGCGGCAGACCGTGGAGATGGTGCGGACCACCATCGAGGTCATGGAGAGCGCGATCGACGAGGTCGCGGCTCCGGGAGACGAGCGCGTGCTGCGCGAGGCGCTGCTCGTGTACGCCCGTGAGATCGCCTTCGCCACCGCCCAGGTGTACGCCCAGGCCGCCGAGGCACGCGGTGCCTGGGACGCCCGGCTGGAGTCGCTGGTGGTCAACGCGGTGCTCAGCGGGGAGGCGGACGAGGGGGCGGTGAGCAGGGCCGCGGCGCTGGGGTGGAACTCGCCCGACCATGTGTGCGTGGTGCTCGGGACCGCGCCCGAGGGGGACAGCGAGCTGACCGTCGAGGCGATCCGGCGGGCCTCCCGGCACGCCAAGCTCCAGGTGCTGACCGGGGTGCTCGGGGACCGGCTCGTCGTCATCGCGGGCGGCAACGACAATCCGCTGGCCGTGGCCAAGTCGCTGATCGGGCCGTACGCCGCGGGACCGGTCGTCGCGGGGCCGGTGGTGCCGGATCTGCTGGCCGCCACGCGGTCCGCGCAGGCCGCCGCCGCGGGGCTCAAGGCCTGTTCCGCCTGGCAGGACGCGCCGCGGCCGGTGCTGGCGGACGATCTCCTTCCGGAGCGCGCCATCGCGGGCGATCCGAGCGCGCGCGAGCAGTTGGTGGAGGAGATCTACAGACCACTGGAAGAAGCCGGTTCGGCGCTGCTGGAAACGCTGAGCGTCTATCTGGAACAGGCGAGCAGCCTGGAGGGCGCGGCCCGGATGCTCTTCGTTCACCCGAACACCGTGCGCTACCGGCTTCGACGTGTGACTGACGTCACCGGGTGGTCGCCGTCCGATGTACGATCCGCCTTCACACTGCGGATCGCGCTGATCCTGGGGCGTCTGGTCGATGGAGATCTCCAGCCATAGGATTTTGTCGGGGGTCCACAAAACCCCTTCGTGTTCTTCGTCCCTGTCCCCACGGGCGGCCGTGGCCGTCCCCAAGAGAGAGTGTGAGAGTGCTCGTACTCGTCGCTCCCGGCCAGGGCGCCCAGACCCCTGGCTTCCTGACCCCCTGGCTCGACCTTCCCGGTGTCGAGGACCGTCTGCGCGCCTGGTCGGACGCCATCGGTCTCGATCTGGTGCACTACGGCACGCATGCCGACGCGGACGAGATCCGGGACACCGCGATCGCCCAGCCGCTGCTCGTCGCCGCGGGACTCGTCTCCGGCGCGGCACTCGGTGACATGGCGAACATCGCCCCGGGCGCGGTCGCCGGGCACAGTGTCGGTGAGATCACCGCCGCCGCCTTCGCGGGCGTCCTGGACGACACCGCCGCGCTGACCCTCGTACGCAAGCGCGGGCTCGCGATGGCCGAGGCGGCCGCGATCACCGAGACCGGCATGTCGGCGCTGCTCGGCGGCGACCCGGAGGTCTCCGTCGCGCACCTGGAGAAGCTCGGTCTGACCCCGGCGAACATCAACGGTGCAGGGCAGATCGTCGCGGCCGGAACCCTGGAGCAGCTCGCAGCACTCAACGAGGACAAGCCCGAGGGTGTCCGCAAGGTCGTCGCCCTCAAGGTCGCCGGTGCCTTCCACACGCACCACATGGGCCCGGCGGTCGAGAAGCTGGCCGAGGCCGCCGAGGAGCTCACGCCCCTCGACCCGAAGTTCACCTACGTCTCCAACAAGGACGGGCAGACCGTCGCGTCCGGCGAGGAGATCGTGGCGCGGCTGGTCGGCCAGGTCGCCAACCCGGTCCGCTGGGACCTGTGCATGGAGACGTTCAAGGAGCTCGGCGTCACCGCCTTCCTGGAGGTGTGCCCCGGCGGCACCCTGACCGGCCTGGCCAAGCGCGCCCTGCCCGGTGTGAAGACGCTGGCCCTCAAGACCCCCGACGACCTCGACGCGGCCCGCGAGCTCATCGCCGAGCACAGCTGAGTTAGGAGCCCACTGCGATGTCGAAGATCAAGCCCAGCAAGGGTGCCCCGTACGCGCGCATCCTCGGTGTCGGCGGCTACCGCCCGATCCGTGTGGTGCCGAACGAGGTGATCCTGGAGACGATCGACTCCTCCGACGAGTGGATCCGGTCGCGCTCGGGCATCGAGACCCGGCACTGGGCGGGCCCGGACGAGACCGTCGCCGCGATGTCCATCGAGGCCTCCGGCAAGGCGATCGCGGACGCGGGCATCGACGCCGAGCAGATCGGCGCCGTGGTCGTCTCGACCGTCTCGCACTTCAGCCAGACTCCGGCCGTCGCCACCGAGATCGCCGACAAGCTGGGCACGAACAAGGCGGCCGCCTTCGACATCTCCGCCGGCTGCGCGGGCTTCGGCTACGGCCTGACGCTCGCCAAGGGCATGGTGGTGGAAGGTTCCGCCGAGTACGTGCTCGTCATCGGCGTGGAGCGGCTCAGCGACCTGACCGACCTGGAGGACCGGGCCACGGCCTTCCTGTTCGGCGACGGCGCGGGCGCGGTCGTGGTCGGCCCCTCGCAGGAGCCGGCGATCGGCCCGACGGTCTGGGGCTCGGAGGGCGACAAGTCCGAGACCATCAAGCAGACCGTCCCGTGGGACCGTTTCCGGATCGGTGACGTGTCCGAGCTTCCGCTGGACAGCCAGGGCAACGTCAAGTTCCCGGCGATCACGCAGGAGGGCCAGGCGGTGTTCCGCTGGGCCGTGTTCGAGATGGCGAAGGTCGCTCAGCAGGCGCTGGACGCGGCCGGGATCAGCGCGGACGACCTGGACGTCTTCATCCCGCACCAGGCCAATGTGCGGATCATCGACTCGATGGTGAAGACTCTCAAGCTGCCGGGGCATGTCACGGTCGCCCGTGACATCCGCACCACCGGCAACACCTCGGCCGCCTCGATCCCGCTCGCGATGGAGCGGCTCCTGGCGACCGGCGAGGCGAAGAGCGGCGACACCGCGCTCGTCATCGGGTTCGGGGCGGGTCTCGTCTACGCCGCCACTGTCGTTACCCTCCCCTAGGCACTCCGTGCCGGATCATGCATCCGGTGCGGGACGCCGACTGCAACACCGCAGCAACCGTCTGGAACATCTAAGAAGGAGCGCCTGACATGGCCGCCACTCAGGAAGAGATCGTCGAAGGTCTCGCCGAGATCGTGAACGAGATCGCCGGCATCCCGGTTGAGGACGTCCAGCTGGACAAGTCCTTCACCGACGACCTGGACGTCGACTCGCTGTCCATGGTCGAGGTCGTCGTCGCCGCTGAAGAGCGCTTCGACGTCAAGATCCCGGACGAGGACGTCAAGAACCTCAAGACCGTCGGCGACGCGACCGACTACATCCTCAAGCACCAGGCCTGAGGCAGTTAACTAGCCTCCGGCTGCAATGCCCCGCCACCCGGCGGTGGCGCCGTCGAATCCCGTATCCGTTGGAGAAAGAATTCCCGTGAGCCCGACCAATCGCACCGTGGTCGTCACCGGTATCGGCGCAACCACACCGCTGGGTGGCGACGCAGCTTCGTTCTGGGAGGCCCTGGTCGCCGGCAAGTCCGGCGTCCGCCTCCTGGAGCAGGACTGGGCGGCCGAGCTGCCCGTCCGTATCGCGGCGCAGATCGCCGTCGAACCGGGCGAGATCATCCCCCGTCCGCAGGCCCGCAAGCTGGACCGGTCCGCGCAGTTCGCGCTGATCGCCGCCAAGGAGGCCTGGAAGGACGCCGGTTTCACCGCCAGGGCCGGTGAGGACGCGTCCGCCGACCCCGACCGGGTCGGCGCCGTCATCGCCTCCGGCATCGGCGGTGTGACGACCCTGCTGGACCAGTACGACGTGCTCAAGGAGAAGGGCGTACGCCGTGTCTCCCCGCACACCGTGCCGATGCTGATGCCCAACTCGCCGGCCGCCAACGTCGGTATCGAGCTGGGTGCGCGGGCCGGTGTGCACACGCCCGTGTCGGCCTGCGCCTCCGGCGCCGAGGCCATCGGGTACGCCATCGAGATGATCCGCACCGGGCGTGCGGACATCGTCGTGGCCGGCGGGACGGAGGCCGCGGTGCACCCGCTGCCGATCGCCGCGTTCGGCAACATGATGGCGATGTCCAAGAACAACGACGACCCCGAGGGTGCGTCGCGTCCCTACGACTCCGGCCGTGACGGCTTCGTCCTCGGTGAGGGCGCGGGCGTGATCGTCCTGGAGTCCGAGGAGCACGCGAAGGCGCGCGGGGCGCGCGTCTACGCCGAGGCCGTGGGCCAGGGCATCTCGGCCGACGCGCACCACATCACGCAGCCCGAGCCGTCGGGCAACGGCATCGCGCACGCGCTGCAGAACCTGCTCGACAGCACGGATCTGAAGCCGGCCGAGATCGTGCACGTGAATGCTCACGCGACGTCGACGCCTCAGGGTGACGTCGCCGAGATCAAGGCGCTGCGGAAGGTGTTCGGCGACGACGTCGACCACATGGCCATCTCCGCGACCAAGTCGATGACCGGTCACCTGCTGGGTGGTGCCGGTGGTATCGAGACCGTCGCGTCGATCCTGGCGCTGGTGAACCGGACGGCTCCGCCGACCATCAACCTCGACGACCTCGACCCCGAGGTCAACGCGGACGTGGTGCGGGGCGAGGCTCGGCAGCTGCCCGAGGGCAGGATCGCCGCGCTGAACGACTCGTTCGGGTTCGGCGGGCACAACGTGGTGCTGGCGTTCAGGACGATCTGAGAAGCGCCGTTTCAAAGCTTGTGGCCCGGACTCTGAAGAAGAGTCCGGGCCACAGTGCGTTTCGTTGTCGGCTGACGGTTGGTGGGGGCTTGTCGCGCAGTTCCCCGCGCCCCTAAAAGACCAGGGGTGAGCGCCCCTTCAGGGGCGCGGGGAACTGCGCGATCAGCCACGACGGCGCCGCAGTGCTCAGACCACCTGGTGGAGCCACCTCACCGGGGCGCCCTCGCCCGCGTAGCGGAACGGCTCCAGTTCGTCGTCCCAGGGCTTGCCGAGGAGTTTGGCGATCTCCGCTTCCAGGTTGGTCTCGCCGCGCTGTGAGCGGGTCAGGGCGGCCCTCAGGCGGTCCTCCGGGATCAGGATGTCGCCGTGGATGCCGGTGACCGCGTGGAAGATGCCGAGGTCGGGTGTGCAGCTGTAGCGCTCGCCCTCGGCCTTCGCGCAGGGCTCGGCCGTGACCTCGAAGCGGAGCAGGTGCCAGCCGCGCAGTGCGGACGCCAGTTTGGAGGCCGTGCCGACCTCGCCCTGCCAGGAGAACTCGGAGCGCCAGGTGCCGGGGGCGGCCGGCTGGCGGATCCAGTCGAGGTTGACGCGCGTGCCGAGCACCCCGGCGACGGCCCACTCGACGTGCGGGCACAGCGCGCGCGGCGCGGAGTGCACGTACAGAACTCCACGTGTCGTCACCGGAACCTCCGGGCAGAGCGGGACATCTTGCTGGCTGGCTGGCGGCAGTGGCACGACGGCCGCGTTGATGGCGAGGCTACCGTGCGGCGACGCAAGGAGTGTGACGTACCGTCGGTCCCACAGCCAGGAAACGCCCGCCATTCACCCAGGGGGACGCTTGTACGGGGGTGGTCCGTTGCAGGGCGCGGGGCGGGAACTCCCGTGCGTTGTTATGAAGGGGGACGAACTGGTCGACTGAGAGGACCGACGGGGTATGCGCAAGCAGCGACGCCGGCGTTCGCGTGCCCTGGCAGGCGCCGTCGCCGTCACCGCCGCGCTGGGGGTGGGCGGATGCGATGTCCTCGGGGGTTCCTCCGGCTCGACCGGGAGCGAGCGGACGCGGGCCGCCCGGACCGTGCAGGTGTGGGACCGCAGCCCGGCCTCGATCGCGGCCGTCGGCGACTCCATCACGCGCGGCTTCGACGCCTGCACGGTGCTCTCGGACTGCCCGGAGGTGTCCTGGGCGACCGGCACCAGCGACCAGGTGGACAGTCTGGCGGTACGGCTGCTGGGGCGGGCGAAAGCGGCCGACCACAGCTGGAACTACGCGGTGACCGGCGCCCGGATGGCCGACCTGCCGGGGCAGATGGCCGACGCGGTCGTACGCAAGCCGCAGTTGGTGACGGTGATGGCGGGGGCGAACGACGCCTGTCGTACGTCGGTGCGGGCGATGACCTCGGTGGCCGACTTCCGCGCCCAGTTCGAGGACGCGCTGGGCACCCTGCGCAAGTCGCTGCCGAAGACGCAGGTGTACGTGGCGAGCGTGCCGAACCTGAAGCGGCTGTGGTCCGAGGGGCGGACCAATCCGCTGGGCAAGCAGGTGTGGAAGCTGGGCATCTGCCCGTCCATGCTGGGCGACGCGGACGATCTGACCAGCGTGGCGACCCTGCGCCGGGACAGGGTGCAGCAGCGGGTCGAGGAGTACAACAAGGTGCTGAAGGAGGTCTGCGCCAAGGACCGGCGGTGCCGTTTCGACGGCGGGGCGGTGTACGCGTACCGCTTCGGGACCGACCAGTTGAGCCACTGGGACTGGTTCCATCCGAGCACCGACGGCCAGTCGAAGCTCGCGGCGATCGCCTACCGGGCCATCACCGCGAAGGACCCGGTGGACTAGACCCTTGGCTTAGGGTTTCCCCATGAGCGAACTTTTCGGCACCCTTTCCGACGGCACCGCGGTGCACCGCTGGACGCTGGAGCGCGCGGGGACCCGGGTGCGGGTGCTGTCGTACGGCGGGATCGTGCAGTCGGTCGAGGTC
The DNA here is from genome assembly GCF_019091475.1 of Streptomyces sp. GbtcB6. Lineage (NCBI taxonomy): Bacteria > Bacillati > Actinomycetota > Actinomycetes > Kitasatosporales > Streptomycetaceae > Streptomyces > Streptomyces sp. GbtcB6. The sequence goes on from NZ_JAGXJL010000016.1 coordinate 137,666, forward strand.
CCGGACCGGGACGGGCGGACGGCGGACGTGGTGCTGGGGTTCGCCGGCCTGGACGGCTACCTGGAGAACCCCGGGCCGTACCTCGGCGCCCTGGTCGGCCGGTACGCCAACCGGATCGCGGGGGCCCGCTTCCCGCTGGACGGCGTGACCTATGCGCTGGAGCCGAACAACGGGCCCAACTCCCTGCACGGCGGCGCCCGTGGTTTCGACAAGCGGGTGTGGGACGTGACGGCCGTCGAGCACGGGGTGCGGCTGTCGCGGGTGAGCCCGCACGGGGAGGAGGGGTTCCCGGGGCGGCTGGAGGTCGCCGTGACGTACACGCTGGACGACTCGGGCGCGCTGCGCGTCTCCTACGAGGCGGTCACCGACGCGCCGACCGTCGTGAACCTCACCAACCACAGCTACTTCAACCTGGCGGGCTCCGGGAACGCGGGCGGCCATGAGCTGCGGATCGCGGCCTCGCGCTACGCCCCCGTCGACGGGGACCTGATCCCGACCGGGGTCCTGGAGGACGTCTCCGGCTCCCGTTTCGACTTCCGTACGGCCCGCAAGGTCGGCTCCGGCTACGACCACAACCTCGTCCTCGACAAGGGCGTGACCGAGGCTCCGGTGGAGATCGCCGAGCTGCACGAACCGGCGTCCGGCCGCACCCTCACCGTGGCGACCACCGAACCCGGCATCCAGCTCTACACCGCCGAGCACCTGTCCGGCCCCTTCGCCCCCGGCGACGGTGTCGCCCTGGAGACCCAGCACTTCCCGGACTCCCCCAACCGCCCCGGGTTCCCGAGCACGCGGCTGGATCCGGGCGGGAGCTACCGCTCGGAGACGGTGTACGGCTTCGGGGTGCGCGACTGACGCCATCGGCACGCAAGCCCCGGTCCAGGGGTCAGGTCCCGGACCGGGGCTGCTCAAGGGGGACGCGTCCCGGCTCCGACCTTAGCCGTGGCTGTGCGGCGACGGCCGGTCATCGGGGGCCGCGCCGCGATCTCGTACGAACCCTTCACAAACGCCCACGCCCCGGGCCCGGCCGGGCCCGGCCTCAGCCGGCCACCGCCGCCACGACTTCCACCTCCACCATCGCCTCCGGCCGGAAGAGGCGCGGCACCTCGAAGGTCATGCTCGTCGGCGGGGTGCCGGTGAGGAACTCCCGGCGCACGGTGCCGTATTCGGCGAGCCGGGAGATGTCGGTGAGGTAGGTGCGGATGTTGATGACGTCGGCCAGGGTCGCGCCGTGGGCACGGAGCAGGGCGGCGAGGCCCTCGAAGACGCCCCGGGTCTGCTCCGCGAGGGTCGCGCCACCGGCGATCTGCCCGGAGACGAACAGCAGGGCGCTGCCGTCGGCGTGTTCGACGCGGGCGACCTGGGAGTAGTAGGGGCTCGCGGGCCGGGGCGCGTCGGCCGGGTTGTCCAGGGTGACCTTCACGGGGGTCCTTCCGGAGGGGGCCTTCAGGGGTTCCGGATGCGGGCGGCGGCCCGGCTGATGTCCGCCTGTGCGAGGGCGGGGTCGTCGGCGGCCCGGCGGTAGTCCGCCAGCACCGCTTCCAGGGCGGGCAGTTCCGTCGTCTTCGTCGCCAGCACCAGGTCCTTCATGGCGAGGGCGGTGGCGAAGTGCACCCCGTCGGCGAAGGTGCGGGCGACGGCTCCGCCGATCGGGCCGTTCGCGAGGGCGGCGCGCGCGGTGTCGCCGTCCACGCCGAGGGCGTCGGCGAGCCGCAGCGTCTCGGCCACCAGGGCGACCGCGCCGATGACGGACGCGTTGATGACGAGCTTGAGGGCGGCGGCGGTGCCGAGGGAACCGGTGCGGGTGACCGTGCCCAGGCGGGCCAGGACGTGCTCGACACCGGCCGTGTCACCGCCGGCGAGGATGCCGAGCTCGCCGGTCGCCGCCCGGTCGGTGCTGCCCATGACCGGCGCGTCGACGAGGGTGGCGCCGGCCCCGAGCCGGGCGGCGAGTTCCCGTACGGCGTCCGGACCGACGGTCGACATCTCGATCCAACGGGCGCCCGGGCGCAGCGCGGGCACGATCTCGTCGGCGACCGCGTCGAGCGCGGCCGGGTCGGCGAGCATCGTGACCACCACGTCGGCGTCCCGTACGGCGTCGGCCGGGGACGCGGCGAGCACGGCGCCCTCGGCGACCAGGGGTTCCGCCTTGGCGGCGGTGCGGTTCCAGACGGTCAGCGGGTGCCCGGCGGCGAGGAGCCTGCGGGCCATGGGGGCGCCCATGTGTCCGAGGCCGAGAAATGCGATCTGTTCCATACCGTCGACGCTAGGCGCGGACAAGTGATGCGACAAGCGAATGTCTAGCATGGAAGGCATGCCGAATCAGCATCCCGAAGCTCTCGCCGGAGTGGCCTCCGGGGTGGTCGCCGCGCCGCCCGCCGTCGGCCTCCCCGACGTCTCCACCGTCTGGCTGCGCGTGTTCCTGGACGTCGCCCGGCACGGTTCGTTCACCGTGGCCGCGCGGACGCTCGGGTGGACGCAGTCGGCCGTGTCCCGGCAGATCTCCTCGCTGGAGGCGGCGCTGGGCGGCGGCCCGCTCTTCGACCGGCTGCCGCGCGGGGTACGGCTCACGGAGGCCGGGCGGGTGCTCGTCCCGCACGCCGAGGCCGTCACCCAGGCACTGCACGGCGCCGCCCGTGAGCTGACCGAGCTGCGTGAGGTGGCGGGCGGGCGGCTGCGGTTCGGGGCGTTCGCCACGGCCGACGCGGCGCTGGTGCCGCAGGCCCTGGCCGCGTTCCGCACCCGGCACCCCGGTGTGCGGCTGACCCGCGAGGAGGGGATCACGCCCGGGCTCCTGAAGCGTCTGGACTCCGGCCACCTGGACCTCGCCGTCGTCTCGACCACGGGCCGCACCCCGCTGGAGCCGTACGGACTGCACCATCTCCTCGACGAGTCGCTGTACGTCGCCGTCCCCGCAGGCCACCCCCTGGCCGGCGCCACGGGCCCGGTCCGGCTCGGCCGGCTCGCCGACGCCGACTGGATCTCCGGCAGCTCCCGCCCCGAGGGGACCCTCCTGGACGCGGCCCTGCGCCAGGGTTTCCGCCCGCATGTGACCCATGTCGTCGGCGAGTGGACCGCCAAGCTGGGCTACGTCGCCGCGGGCCTCGGCGTGACCCTGGTCCCGGCGCTCGCCGCCGCGTCCGTACGCCAGGACGTCGCCCTGCTGCCGGTGCTCGACGAGGGCGCCCCGGCCCGCGCGGTGTACGCGGCCACGGCTCGCGGCCGGTCCCTGGCCCCGGCCGCGGAGGCCTTCCTCGGGGCCCTGCGGGAGGCGGCCTCCCGCATCCCGTGCTGGGGCCCCGGGGGCACCATGGCGTAGCCCCGTTCCGTCACGCGATACTGCGGCCGTCCGGCACCACGCACCCCACTGCGACGGAAGGCCAACTCCCTTGAGTTCCCTACGCGTTCGGATCGGCGTCCTCGGAATCGTGCTGCTGGCCGGGGCGCTCGCCCCCAGCGCGGCGCACGCCACGGCCGCCCCCTCCCCCACCGTCGAGGAGCAGCGGCTGGACCAGGCGGTGCCACAGGAGATACTCCGGCGGTCCGGGTTCGACGACGTGGCACCGGAGTTCGCGCGAGCACTGCTGAGCGCGCACTCCTACGCACAGGCACGGCAGGTCGTGGAACGGCAGGGTGCGGTGCTGTGGCGGCGGGCCGTGGACCGGGCGCAGGGGCGGGGGCCGGCCGGGGGTGATCTGAGCCGGGACGACGACCGGCCGCTGTACTGGGCGCGGCTCGGGATGACCCGTCAGGTGCGCACCTGGGAGCCGGGGTTCGGGGTGAGCGAGCGGCAGCGGGCGGCCCTGCTGGACGCGCTGGAGCGGACCTCGCGCGGGCAGACGGACATCCGGTATCCCGGGAAGGGCGTCCGGCGGATCCTCGTCACCGGGTTCGACCCGTTCACGCTGGACCGGGACATCCGGATCTCCAATCCGTCCGGGGCGAGCGCGCTGGCCCTCGACGGGACGGTGATCGAGACCGACGAGGGGCCCGCACGGGTCGAGACGGCCGTGTTCCCGGTGCGCTGGGACGACTTCGCGGCGGGCACGGTGGAACGGACCCTGCGGCCGTACCTGCCGAAGGTGGACCTGTTCACGACCGTGAGCCAGGGGCGGGTCGGGCGGTTCGACGTGGAGCGGACGAACGGGGCCTGGCGGGGCGGGTTCCCCGACAACGACAACATCGGCCGGACCGAGACCGTCCCGGTCTCCGACCCGGCCTCGCAGCCGCAGTGGACGACCACGACGCTCCCGTACGCCGCGATCACGGCGGCGGACACGGGGCGTTTCCCGGTGTACGACCACACCGAGGTGACCGAGATCCCCGCTGGGGGTGCCCCCTCTGGGGGAGGGACCGACCCCGTCGTACGGGCGGACGGGCCGACCGCCGGGTCCACCGCCCGGTCCGGCGGCGGCGGGAACTACCTCTCCAACGAGATCGCCTACCGGGCCACCCTGCTGCGCGACCGGCTCGGGCTGCACGACACCCTGCCCGGCGGGCATGTGCACACGCCGGTGCTGGAGTTCGGTGCCGGGAACACCACGGAGGTGACCGACCCGGAGTTCGTGCGGAACCGGGTGGACATCATCGACCAGGTGCGGGCGATCGTGACCGTGGCGGCGGACGCGTCCTTCAGGAGGTGACGGGTTCGCCGGTCCGCTCGTCCTCCTCGGCCGACTCCTCGCCCAGCAGGTCACGGGCGAGGAGGGTGGCGCCCGCGACCGCGCCCGGCATCAGGAACACCGCGACGAACGGGACCAGGAAGGCCAGGCCCAGCGGGGTGCCGAAGCCCCACACCAGGGTCTTGCGGGAGCGCAGCAGGGCGAGCCGGGCGCGCAGGTCGACGCCCCGGCGCTGGAGGGCGACGGCGGCGAGTTCCTCGGTGAGGAAGAAGCCGGTCACGAGGAAGCCGATGACCGGTACGACGGTCTGCCCGACGAGGGGCAGGAAGCCGAGGGCGAAGAGCAGGACACCCCAGAGACCGGCGCGGACCAGGATGCGCAGGCTGTCGCGGGCCGAGATCCACAGCTCGCGCCAGAACGGCAGCCCGGACTCGGGCGCGGTGCCGTCGGGCGAGACGTCCGCGTCGACCTTCTCGGAGAGGTTCTCGTAGAACGGCTGGCCGATCAGCAGGGTCACCGCGGTGAAGGTGAGGACGGCGAGCAGGAGGCCGAGGGCGAACAGGACGGCGGTGAGGAAGCCGCGGAAGAGGCCGAGCCAGGGGCTGGACCAGTCGTCGGCGAACGGGGTGGCCCAGCCGACGAAGTCCTCCCCCCATATCGCGAGGGTCACCAGGGCCGCCGCGTAGAGGACGAGGGTGATCAGGCCGGGCAGCAGACCGAAGCCGAACTGCCTGCCGTGCCGGCCGACCCATCGCTGGCCCTTGAGGAGATATCCGAAACCCGCCCCGAGATCACGCATGGCGAAAACTTTACCGGGGCCCCGCCAGGGCCCAGCGGGGGCAGCGCCCCGAAGGGGCGCGAGGAACTGCGCGACCAGCCACGACGGCGCCGCGGACGAACGACGGGGCATCGCGGCCATTCCGGCGGAGCGCTCACGCCGGCGTCACCGCCACCACCACGCCCCGGTCCGCCGCCGGGCTGACCGCCGCCGACACCCGTACCGCAGTCGCCCGTGCCGCCCGGCCCGCTTGGGCCGCGGTGGCCAGCAGGACGGGCTGGAGGTGTTCGAGTCCGGTCACGGCGAGTTCCTCGGCGGCGATCAGGACCGGGCCCGCCGCCCTCGCCGTCTTCGTCGCCGCCTCCGTCAGGTCGGCCAGCGGCGGCAGCGCGGCCCGGACCACGCCCGCGCCCGCCGCGGTCGCGCGCTCGGCCAGGGCCACCTGGAGGGGCATCAGCGGGGCCACGGCCGAGGTGACGGCGTCGGCGATGCGGTGGAGTTCGGGGGCGGAGTCGCGCAGGACCTCGGCCGCCGTGCGCAGCAGCGGGGTGAGGGCCAGCAGGACGCCCGCCGCCCCGCCCGCGGCCGCCGGCAGCAACGGGGACAGGGCCTCGGTCAGTTCGCCGAGCGCCGCCGCGAACTCCTCCACGGCCGGCTCCACCGCGTCCAGCAGCGGCAGCAGACCGTCTCGGAGGGCCGCCAGCAGCGGCTCGCTCACCGGGTGCACGGCCAGCGGGGCGCCGCTGGTGCCGAGCCGGGTGAGGGTCTCGACGATGCGGTAGAAGGCCTCCTGTGCCCCCGGTGCGGCACTCGCCTCGGCCAGTTCCGCGGTGGTTCGGCGCAGGACGCGCAGCAGTTCGGGGGCCGAGCCCGCGCGCGGGTCCAGGGTGTTGACCGCGATCTTCGTGAGGTTCCCGGCGGTGTCCAGGAGCTGGCCGGTGATGTCGGTGGTGCTGCGGGCCATGCGCAGCACGTCCGCCCTGCCGGGAAGTGAAGGAATCGTCGCCATGGGCCGGGCCCTCCGCCGCTGTGGGGTCTCTCCGCGGTGTGTCCGCCCTCAGCATGCCCCGGTTGAGTCGAACGGGTACATCTCGCCGTACCGATCTCAGGAACCGGCAGAGGAGGTACGCGTGCACCCGGCAGCGGCCACTGTTGCGGGATCGTCCGAAGGGGTAGGTCGCCCGGGTGGGTAGGGCGTTGTTCACAGTGGGAGCTGCCCCGGCGGCTCGGTTGAGGAGAACGGATGACGCAGGAGATCACCGTCCAGGGCACGGTCGCGGAGGGCTTCGAGGCGGTGCGCGAGGAGTTCGCCGCCTTCGTCGCCGGCGAACCGGCCGACTACGAGGGGCAGTTGTGTGCGTACGTCCGCGGCCGGCGGGTCGTGGACCTGTGGGCGGGCGAGGGGGCCGGCGGGGACTCCCTGTACGGCGTGTTCTCGTCCGCCAAGGGGGCGGCACACCTGGTCGTGGCGATGCTGGTGCAGGACGGCACGCTGGAACTGGACCGTAAGGTCACCTACTACTGGCCGGAGTTCGGCGCCGAGGGCAAGGGCACGCTGACCCTGCGGGACCTGCTCGCGCACCGGGCGGGCCTGGTCGGCACCGACACCGGGTTCAGCCCGCAGGAGCTGGCCGACGACCGGGCGATGGCCGAACGCCTCGCCGACCAGCGGCCGTTCTGGCGCCCCGGCACGGCCTTCGGCTACCACGCCATGGTGATCGGGGCGCTCACCGGCGAGGTGGTACGGCGCGCGACCGGCCGTACGCTCCAGGACGTGTACGAGGAGCGGGTCCGGGCACCGTACGGCCTCGACTTCTTCCTGGGCCTGCCGGCCGCCCACGAGCCGCGCTTCCGCACGACGCAGCCGATGCGGCCGACACCCGAGCAGCAGGCCCTGCTCGAATCCGTCCCGTCCGGCCCGCAGACCCTTGCGGGGATCGCCTTCAACAAGCACGCGGCCGAACCCACGGACCTGGCGGCCCTCCCGAACGACCGGCTGGTCCGCGCCAAGGGCCCGGCATCCTTCGGCGGGGTGGCGTCGGCGCGCGGCCTGGCCGGGATGTACGCGGCCCTGCTCAGCGAGATCGACGGCAAGGCCCCGCTGCTGAAGGAGGACACGGTGGCCGAGTTCGGCCAGTTCCACTCGGTGGGCTACGACCTGGTGGCCCGGGTCCACAAGTCGTACGGCCTGGGTTTCCAGGCGACGGCGGACACCTGGCACCCGTTCCTGGGCGCGGGCACGATCGGCCACAGCGGGGCTGCGGGGTCGCAGGCCTACGCGGACCCGAGAAGCGGGGTCGCCTACGGCTACACGAGGCGACGGTTCGCGTTCCCGGGAGGCGCGGCACCGGAGAACGACCGGCTGGCACTGACCGTGCACAAGGCGGCGCTGAACTCTTAGGGAGCGCCGCCTGAACGCGCCCCTTCAGGGGCGCGGGGAACTGCGCGAGCAACCACCCACGACCCGCACCCGGCACACGAGAGGCCGCACCCCACGTCCAAGGGTGCGGCCTCCGCAGAGCGCAACGAGGGACCTCAGCCTCTCGTCACGCGGTTCAGAGCTTTACGATCATCTTTCCGGTGTTGTCGCCGCGCAGCACCCCGAGGAACGCCTCCACGTTGTTCTCGATGCCCTCGACGACCGTCTCGCCGTACTTCAGCTGCCCGGAGGCCACCCACGGGCCGACCTCGGCGACGAACTGCGGCTGCAGGTCGTAGTGGTCGCCGACCAGGAAGCCCTCGATCCGGCCGCGGGTCTGGATGAGACGGGCGAGGTTCTTCGGGCCGGGGACGGGCTCGGTGCTGTTGTAGACGGAGATCATGCCGCAGACCGCGATCCGGCCGTCCCGGTTCAGCTGGCCGATCGCGGCCTCCAGGTGGTCGCCGCCGACGTTGTCGAAGTAGACGTCCACACCGTCCGGCGCGGCGGCGCGGAGCTGCTCGGCGACCGAGCCGTTCTTGTAGTTGAAGGCCGCGTCGAAGCCGTACTCCTCGACCAGCAGCTTGACCTTCTCGTCGGAGCCGGCCGAGCCGATCACCCGCGAGGCGCCCTTGAGCTTCGCGATCTGGCCGACCTGGCTGCCGACCGCACCGGCCGCGCCGGAGACGAAGACGGAGTCGCCCTCCTTGAAGGAGGCGGTGCGCAGCAGGCCCGCGTAGGCGGTGAGGCCGGTCATGCCGAGGACGCCGAGGTACGTCGACAGGGGCGCGGCCGCCGCGTCGACCTTGACGGCGTTCTTCGCGTCCACGACCGCGTACTCGCGCCAGCCGAAGAAGTGCAGGACGTGGTCGCCGGCCGCGATGCCCTCGGCGTTCGACTCGACGACCTCGCCGACCGCACCGCCCTGCATGACCTTGCCCAGCTCGAAGGGGGCGACGTACGACTTCGCGGCACTCATCCGGCCCCGCATGTACGGGTCGACGGAGAGGTACTTGTTCCGCACGAGCACCTGCCCCTCACCCGGCGTGGGAACCTCCGCCTCGACCAGGGCGAAGTCCTCGGGCTTCGGCCAGCCGACGGGACGGCTCAGCAGGTGCCACTCGCGGTTGATCATGACATGCGCCTTTCCGAAATACTTCAGTACCTGAAACAACCATGCTCCTGAATATTTCAGGATGTCAAGTAACGCGGTACCCTGGCGTACATGTCGTCCACACAGTCCACCCCCGCGCAGACCCGCCGCCCCGACGCGCTGACCCTGGAAGTCGTCGAGCTCATCGGGGACGTCGTGTCCCGTTTCTACGCGGACTACGAGGAGGCGGCGGGCGAGCACACGCTCACCGGGGCGCAGGCGCGGCTGCTCAGCCTGCTGTCGCTGGAGCCGCTGCCGATGCGGAAGCTGGCACAGAAGCTGAAGTGCGAGCCGTCCAACGTGACGGGGATCGTGGACCGGCTGGAGGCGCGCGGGCTCGTGGAGCGGCGGCCCGACCCGACGGACCGCCGGGTGAAGCTGGCCGCGGCGACGGACGAGGGCCGACGGGTCGCCCGTGACCTGCGCGAGGGGTTGCGCTTCGCGCGCGAGCCGCTGGCGGGGCTGTCGGACGGGGAGCGGCTGTCGCTGCGGGATCTGCTGCGGCGGATGCTCGACGCCTAGGGGGCCGACACCGTCCGGCGCCGGCCCCCCGAGGGGGTTACGCGAACTGGCCGGGCCGGTAGTCACCGGCCGGGATCTGGAAGATGACGTTCAGCCGGTTGAAGGCGTTGATGACGGCGATGGTCGCCACGATCGCGATGAGCTGGTCGTCGTCGTAGTGCTTGGCCGCGTTCTCCCAGACCTCGTCCGGCACGCCGCCCGCCGCGTCGGCGATCCGGGTGCCCTGCTCGGCGAGTTCCAGTGCCGCGCGCTCGGCCTCGGTGAACACGGTGGCCTCGCGCCAGGCGCCGACCATGTGGAGGCGCTGCTGGGTCTCGCCCGCCGCGGCCGCGTCCTTGGTGTGCATGTCGAGGCAGTAGCCGCAGCCGTTGATCTGGCTGGCGCGGATCTTCACGAGCTCCAGGGTGGCCGGGGGTACGCCTGTCTCCGCGGTGACCGCGCCTGCGGCGACGAAGTGCTTGATGAGCTTGTTCGCGACGGGGCTGGCGAAGGGGTTCAGACGGGCTTCCATGGCGTGCTCCCTGTGGTGTGGGTCAGCGGGTTGCACACCTATGACGGAGCGGGTTCGTCTAATGTGACACGTTTGCTGGATTTGCTTTGGTAGCACTTCGGGTGCGGGTTGTGGTGGGTTGCTCGCGCAGTTCCCCGCGCCCCTAAAGGGGCGCTCCACTCACGTACACCACCACAGGAACCGGTTGCACGTCTGGCTCGGTGACGGGGCGGGGGTCGATGTCGTCGGGTCTGCCGTCGGGGTCGATGCCGCCGTGGTCGTCGGGGTGGCCGCCGGGGTCGTCGCCGTGCCCGCGCCCGTCGTCGCCGACTGGGCCGACGTGTCCTTGGGGGACGCCGACGGCGAGTCGGACGCCTTGTCCTTCGAGGAGGAGGGGGACGGTGACGCGGAGGGGTCGGCCGAGGCGGAGCCCGCCGCGCCGGTCGCGCCGGAGGTGTCGTCCAGGGGCTGGGCGGTCGTCCCCGGGGACGACGTCGACGTACCGCCGTCGGTCGTGCTGCCGCCCCCCGCGGCCGTGTCCGGGGTCGTGAACGGTATGGCGTCCGTGCCGAGTTCGGCGAGGCTCAGGCCGCCCGCCGCCAGCACGCACGCCGCGGCCACCAACAGGACCCTGCGGCGCCGCCGGCGATGGGCCGCGGCCTTGCGGTCGCGACGGCTTCCGTCGGGGCCGGACGGCTCCTCGGGATCCTCGGCGGGGCTCCCGGCGGCCCGTCCCCGGCTCCGGTCGCCGCGCCCGCGCGCCGCCCGCCGCCGCTCGGCCCGGCCGCCCGCCGGCGCTTCGTCGTCCTCGCCGCCCGTGCCGTCGTGGCCGTCGTCGCTCTCGGGGTCGTACCCGTCGGCGGCGAACTCCGGCTCCGCGTACGGCGCCTCACCGGGCACAGCCGGTCCGGGGGTGGCCGCTTCCCGCGCGGACGCGCGTAGCGTTTCGATCGGTGTGCCGCACCCCGGGCAGGCGAGGGCGCCGTTGAGGTGCCGTCGGCACGGGTAGCAGTAGTCCATGACGCGGGAAGACTAAGTTCCCCACGGGTCACATAACCAGGCACCTCTGTGAAGGTTCTGTGGGAGACCGAAAAACCTATCGCAAGCCTTGCCGAAACCGTTACCTGTTCGACCCATTGACACCCCGACCGCCCCGTCCTTACTGTCACGCCAGCATTTCGAACGCGTGACGAAATCTCGAACAGCTGAGGGGCAACTGCCGTGCGCATCACCGGAATCAGCACACACGTGGTCGGGACGCCGTGGCGCAACCTGACGTACGTCCAGGTGCACACCGACGAAGGGATCACCGGAGTCGGCGAGACCCGGATGCTCGGTCACACCGACGCGCTGATCGGCTATCTCCGGGAGGCCGAGGCCAACCACATTCTCGGTTCGGACCCGTTCGCAGTGGAAGACCTCGTACGCCGGATGAAGTACGGCGACTACGGCCGGGCGGGTGAGATCGTCATGTCCGGGATCGCCGTCGTCGAGATGGCCTGCTGGGACATCAAGGGCAAGGCGCTGGGCGTGCCCGTGTGGCAGCTGCTCGGCGGGAAGGTCACCGACAAGGTCAAGGCGTACGCCAACGGCTGGTACACCACCGAGCGGACCCCGGAGGCCTATCACAAGGCCGCCCAGCAGGTCATGGAGCGCGGGTACAAGGCGCTGAAGATCGACCCGTTCGGTACCGGCCACTTCGAGCTGGACCACGAGCAGACCCTGTACGCCGTGTCGCTCATCGAGGCCGTACGGGACGCCATCGGGCCGGACTCCGAGCTGATGCTGGAGATGCACGGCCGGTTCTCGCCCTCGACCGCGGTACGACTCGTGCGCGAGCTCGCGCCCTTCAAGCCGGCCTGGCTGGAGGAGCCCTGCCCGCCGGAGAACCTGAAGGCGCTGGAGAAGGTCGCCGCCAAGGTGGACATCCCGGTCGCCACCGGTGAGCGCATCCACGACCGCATCGAGTTCCGCGAGCTCTTCGAGAGCCAGGCCGTGGACATCATCCAGCCGGACGTCGGCCATATCGGTGGTATCTGGGAGACCCGGAAGCTCGCCGCCACCGCCGAGACCCACTACGTGCTGGTCGCCCCGCACAACGTCGGCGGCTCGGTGCTCACCGCCGCCTCCCTCCAGGTCGGGTTCACCTCCCCGAACTTCAAGATCCTGGAGCACTTCAACGACTTCGCCGACGCCGAGATCAAGAAGGTGGTCAAGGGGGCGCCGGAGGTCGTGGACGGGTACTTCCACCTGTCCGACGCGCCGGGGCTCGGGGTCGAGTTCGACGCCGACGCGGCCGCCGAGTTCCCGCAGCAGCAGGCCCGGTTCGACCTGTGGGCCGAGGGCTGGGAGCAGCGCAAGCCCAAGGGGACCAAGTGAGCTCCGCCGCCCCTGGTTCCCAGGTCGTCGTCGAGGCGCCCGGCACCCACCGGGTCGAGGCGCACACGCCCCGCGAGCCCGGTCCCGGCGAGGCGCTGGTCGCCGTGCACGCGGTCGGGATTTGCGGAAGCGACCGCGAGGTGTACCAGGGGAACCGGCCCGAGGGATACGTCCGGTACCCGCTGACACCGGGCCACGAGTGGTCGGGGACCGTGTCGCAGGTGGGCCCCGGGGTCCCCGCCTCGCTCGTCGGCCGCAAGGTCGTCGGCGAGGGCTTCCGCAACTGCCAGGTGTGCGACCGCTGCCACGCCGGCGAGACCACCCTGTGCACCGACGGCTACGAGGAGACCGGCTTCACCCAGCCGGGCGCCATGGCCGCCACCCTCACCCTCCCGGCCCGTCTGCTGCACGCCCTCCCGGACGACGCCGACCTCACGGCGGCCGCCCTGCTCGAGCCCGCCGCCTGTATCGCGGCGGCCGCGCTGAAGGGCAACGCCCAGCCGGGCGAGCGGGTCGCGGTGGTCGGCACCGGAACGCTGGGCATGTTCGCCGTGCAGTTCCTGCACGCGATCTCACCGAGTGAACTGCTGGTGGTCGGCACCCGGAACGACCGGGAGGCGCTCTCCCGGCAGTTCGGGGCCACCGACTTCCGCACCAAGAACGCCGAGAATTCAGAACTGCCCGACGATTTCGACGTCGTCATCGAGACCGCCGGGTCCGCGTCCGCCGCGCGCACCGCCGCCTCCCTGCTCAGGCGCGGCGGACGCCTGGTCCTGACCGGCATCCCGGCCGCCGGTGCCGAGGGCCTGGACCCGACCGACCTCGTCGTACGGCAACTGGAGGTGCACACCGTCTTCGGGGCACCGCCGGACGCCTGGGCGCACACGGTACGGGTCTTCGGGGCCGGTCTCCTCGATCCGCTGCCCCTGATCACGCACGAGCTGCCGCTGACCGAGTTCCCGCAGGCCATCGAGCTGGTGGGGGCCGGCGATCCGAAGGTGGGCAAGGTGCTGCTCCGCCCCTAGTCGTACGCCGGTCGCGGCGTGCCCTGACCTCGCCGTGGCCGGCGTACCACCAAGCCGTTTTTTCTACCCAGAGCCGCGAACCTTGTCCGAAATACCGAACGTGAAGGACAGCTTGTGACGACCGACGCTTCCGCAACGGCGGCCCGCCGACCCGGTGAGCAGGCGCTCGCCGCCCTCGGCCTGGGTGCGCCCGCCCTCGACCCCGCCGACGCCTCCGCCCACAGCTTCCCGGGCGGCGGCAAGTGGCGCACCGAGATCCCCTCCTGCGAGGGTCCCGAGGCGCTGGCCGTCGTCCTCAAGGAGTCCTCGCGCCTGGACGTGCCGATCCACCGGATCAGCCAGGGCAGCGGCGTGTGGATGCTCACCGACGCCGAGATCACCGAGATGGTCGAGGCGACGAACGAACGGGACATCGAGCTCTGCCTGTTCACCGGCCCGCGCGGCACCTGGGACATCGGCGGCTCGGTGCGCTCCGACTCGCGGGGAGCCGGCGCGCGCGCCCGCGGCCACGACGCCGTCGCCGGGTGCGTCGAGGACGCGGTCCGGGCGACGGAGCTGGGCGTCAAGTGCCTGCTCGTCGCCGACGAGGGCGTGCTGTGGACGCTGCACCGGGCCCGGCAGGCCGGGATCATCCCGGCGGACACCACGCTGAAGGTGTCCGCGCTGATCGGACCGGTCAACCCGGCGTCGTACTCGGTCTTCGAGCACCTCGGCGCCGACTCCGTGAACGTCCCGAGCGACCTGACGCTCGATCACCTCACCGAGATCCGCCGGGTGTCCGGCGCCCCCCTGGACATGTACATCGAGGCCCCCGACGACCTCGGCGGCTACATCCGGATGTACGAGGTCGCCGAGCTGATCCGGCGCGGCGCCCCGATCTACCTGAAGTTCGGTCTGTCCAAGGCTCCCGGCATCTACCCGTGGGGCACCCACCTGCGGGACGTGACCCTGAACACCGCCCGGGAGCGGGTGCGGCGCGGCCGGCTCGCCCTGGACCTGCTCGCCCGGCACGGCGCGGACGGGGACATGGCGCCGCTCGGGTCGCGGCTGCCGGGAGCGCTCAACCGGTTCCCCGTCGAGGGTTCCGCCTGATGAACGTAGCCGCCGCGGGCCGTCGGCGGCTGGTCGCGCCCACGCGGCGGAGCCGCAAATCGATACAGCCCCGCGCCCCTTTGGGGCGCTCAACCTCTCAACGACGAGAAGAACAGGGACCGATCACATGCGCACTCGTAGAAGCGCCCTTACCCTCATAGCCGGGGCCGCCTCCCTCGCTCTGACCCTGTCCGCGTGCGGCCAGAGCAGCGACGGCGGCAGCAAGACCGAGAGTGGCAGCGCCAAGGGCGGCACCATCGGTATCGCCATGCCGACCAAGTCCTCCGAGCGCTGGATCGCGGACGGCAAGAACGTCGTCAAGAACCTGGAGTCCAAGGGCTACAAGACCAAGCTGGTCTACGGCGAGGACGACCCGGACACCCAGGTCTCGCAGATCGAGAACCTGATCACGCAGGGCGTCAAGGGCCTGATCATCGCGGCCATCGACAACAAGTCCCTGAACAACGTGCTCCAGGAGGCCGCGGACGCCAACATCCCGGTCATCGCCTACGACCGGCTGATCCTCGGCACCAAGAACGTCGACTACTACGCGTCCTTCGACAACACCAAGGTCGGTGTCGAGCAGGGCACGTACATCGTGCACAAGCTGGGCCTGGACAGCGGCAAGAAGGGCCCGTTCAACATCGAGCTGTTCGCCGGCTCGAACGACGACAACAACACCAAGTACTTCTTCAACGGCGCGATGAGCGTGCTCCAGCCGTACATCGACAAGAAGGAGCTGGTGGTCAAGTCCGGGCAGACCGCGCTGAACAAGGTCACCACCCTGCGCTGGGACGGTGCGACCGCGCAGTCGCGCATGGAGGACATCCTCACCTCCTCCTACAAGTCCGCCAAGGTGGACGCGGTGCTCTCGCCGTACGACGGCATCTCGATCGGCATCCTCGCCGCGCTGAAGTCGGACGGCTACGGCTCCGGCAGCCAGCCGCTGCCCGTCATCACCGGCCAGGACGCCGAGCTGGCCTCGGTGAAGTCGATCATCGCGGGCGAGCAGACGCAGACCGTCTACAAGGACACCCGGCAGCTCGCCAAGGTCGCCGCGACCATGGTCGACGACGTCCTGAACAAGAAGACCCCGCAGGTCAACGACACCAAGACGTACAACAACGGCTCCAAGGTCGTCCCCGCCTACCTGCTGCAGCCGGTGAGCGTCGACAAGTCCAACTACGAGGACGTCCTGGTCAAGGGCGGCTACTACACCGACGCCGAGCTCAAGTAACCGCCACTCCCTACTGATTGGAAGGCAGACCATGGCGGGCCCCGTCCTGGAAATGCGCTCGATCGTCAAGACCTTTCCCGGCGTCAAGGCACTGTCGGACGTCACGCTGACCGTCCGCCAGGGCGAGGTCCACGCCATCTGCGGGGAGAACGGCGCCGGCAAGTCGACCCTGATGAAGGTCCTCTCCGGCGTCCATCCGCACGGCAGTTACGAGGGAGAGATCCTCTTCGAGGGGGAGCTCTGCGAGTTCGGTGACATCCGGGCGAGCGAACAGCGCGGCATCGTGATCATCCACCAGGAGCTGGCGCTGTCGCCGTACCTCTCGCTGGCGGAGAACATCTTCCTCGGCAACGAACACGCCAGGGGCGGGTTCATCGACTGGCGGGAGACCCTGCGGCACGCCACCGAGCTGCTGCGCCGGGTCGGTCTCGACGACCACCCGGAGACCCGCGTCACCGACATCGGCGTGGGCAAGCAGCAGCTGGTGGAGATCGCGAAGGCGCTGTCGAAGAAGGTGAAGCTGCTCATCCTGGATGAGCCGACCGCAGCCCTGAACGACGAGGACAGCGGCAAACTCCTCGACCTGATCCTGGAGCTGAAGGACCAGGGCATCACCTCGATCATCATCTCGCACAAGCTCAACGAGATCCGCCGGGTCGCCGACTCGGTGACGATCATCCGGGACGGCCACTCCATCGAGACCCTCGACGTGAAGTCGAAGGAGACGACGGAGGAGCGGATCATCGCGGGCATGGTCGGCCGCGACCTGGACCACCGCTTCCCGGAGCGGACCGCGTACGAGGGCCAGGCGGACGCGGCGCCGGCCCTGGAGATCCGCAACTGGACCGTGCGGCACCCGATCGACCAGGAGCGCAAGGTCGTCGACGACGTGTCGGTCCACGTCCGGCGCGGCGAGATCGTCGGCATCGCGGGCCTGATGGGCGCCGGCCGCACCGAACTCGCGATGAGCGTCTTCGGGCGGACCTACGGCCGCTACGACGGCGGCTCGGTCCTCAAGGACGGCACGGAGATCCGTACCAAGTCCGTCGCGGAGGCGGTCGGGCACGGCATCGCGTACGTCACCGAGGACCGCAAGCACTACGGCCTCAACCTCATCGACACCATCAACCGCAACATCTCGCTGACCGCGCTGAACAAGGTCGCCCGGCGCGGGATCGTGGACGAGCACGAGGAGCGGCAGGTCTCCGAGGGCTACCGCAAGTCCATGAACATCAAGGCGCCGACCGTCTTCGAACCGGTGGGCAAGCTGTCCGGCGGCAACCAGCAGAAGGTCGTCCTCAGCAAGTGGATCTTCGCTGGTCCGGACGTGCTGATCCTGGACGAGCCGACCCGCGGGATCGACGTGGGCGCCAAGTACGAGATCTACACGGTCATCGACCAGCTCGCCGCCCAGGGCAAGGCGGTCGTCTTCATCTCCTCCGAGCTGCCCGAACTGCTCGGCATGTGCGACCGCATCTACACCATGGCCGCGGGCCGCCTGACCGGCGAGGTGCCCAGGGCCGAGGCCACGCAGGAAGTGCTGATGCGCCATATGACGAAGGACAAAGAGGTATCGCGATGAGCACGGATGTCACCGCCAAGAGCCCGGCCCCCGTGCCGCCGGGCTGGAGCGAGCCCGGTGCCGACGACGGCCTGCTCCAGCTGATGCTGAACGGGCTGCGCCGCAACATGCGCCAGTACGGCATGCTGATCGCGCTCGGTCTGATCGTCGCCCTGTTCGCCGTCTGGACCAACGGGGACCTGCTGCTGCCGCGCAACGTCTCCAACCTGGTCCTGCAGAACAGCTACATCCTGATCCTCGCCATCGGCATGATGATGGTGATCATCGCCGGGCACATCGACCTGTCGGTCGGCTCGCTGACCGCGTTCGTGGGCGCCTTCGCGGCCGTGCTGACGGTCAATCACGGGATCCCTTGGCCGGTCGCGTTGATCCTGTGTCTGGCGATGGGTGCCGTGGCCGGCGCGCTGCAAGGGTTCTTCATCGCCTACCTGGGCATACCGTCGTTCATCGTCACCCTCGCCGGGATGCTGCTCTTCCGGGGTCTCACCGAGATCCTGCTCCAGGGCCAGACCATCGGCCCGTTCCCGAACGGCCTGCAGAACCTGGGCAACGGCTTCCTCCCCGAGGTGGGCCCGCACACCAACTACCACAACATCACGCTGCTGCTGGGCATCGTGCTGATCGCCGCCGTGGTCTGGCAGGAGTTCCGCGACCGGCGCCGCCAGCAGGAGTTCTCCCTGGACGTCCTGCCCACCCGGCTCTTCCTGGTCAAGCTGGTCGCGCTGGGCGCCGCGATCCTCGTCCTCACCCTGCTGCTCGCCAGCTACAAGGGTGCGCCGATCGTCCTGATCGTGCTGGGCGCGCTGGTCGTCGGCTACGGCTACGTGATGCGCAACGCGGTCTTCGGCCGGCACATCTACGCGATCGGCGGCAACCTGCCGGCGGCCAAGCTGTCCGGCGTCAAGGACAAGAAGGTCACCTTCTACGTCTTCCTGAACATGGGCGTGCTCGCGGCCCTGGCCGGTCTGGTGGTCGCCGCCCGGCTGAACGCGGCCTCGCCGAAGGCGGGCGACGGCTTCGAACTGGAGGCGATCGCCTCCTCGTTCATCGGCGGCGCCTCCATGAGCGGCGGTGTCGGCACCATCCTCGGTGCCATCATCGGCGGCCTCGTCCTCGGCGTGCTGAACAACGGCATGAACCTCCTCAGCGTCGGCACCGACTGGCAACAGGTGATCAAGGGCCTCGCCTTGCTGGTGGCGGTCGGATTCGACGTGTGGAACAAGCGCAAGTCCGGTTCGTAAAGTCAGCTCGGGCCCCGCCGGAAGGCGGGGCCCCACCTTTGTGGGAGCCGCACATGGAACTGAACAGACGCACGGTCATCGCAGGAGCCGCGGCGGCGGGCATCGCCGCCACCACCCTCGGCACGGGTACGGCCGAGGCCGCCTCGGGAGGCAGGAAGCCGGTGAAGGAGTCCTTCGGGAAGCTCGCCGACGGCACCAAGATCTACCGCTGGTCGCTGGAGAACGGCGGCACCCGGCTGAAGGTCCTCAACTGGGGCGGTGTCGTCCAGACCCTGGAGATCCCGGACCGCCGCGGCCACTACACCAACGTCGCGCTGGGCTTCGACAACATCGACGACTACGTCGCCAAGACCCCGTACTTCGGCGCCCTGATCGGCCGCTACGGCAACCGCATCGCCAAGGGCCAGTTCACCCTCGACGGCAAGAGCTACCAGCTCTCCGTCAACGACGGTGTGAACAGCCTGCACGGCGGCACCCAGGGCTTCGACAAGCGCGTCTGGGACGTCGAGCCGTTCACCAAGGGCTCGGACGTCGGCCTCGTCCTGCACTACACCAGCGTCGACGGCGAGATGGGCTACCCCGGCACGCTCAAGGCCAAGGTGACGTACACCCTCACCAGGCGCGGCGAGTGGATCATCGACTACGAGGCCACCACCGACAAGGCCACGGTCGTCAACCTCACCAGCCACGTCTACTGGAACCTCGCCGGCGAGGGCAGCGGGACCATCGAGGACCACGAGCTCACCATCGCGGCGGGCAAGTACACGCCGACGGACTCCGGCCTGATCCCCACCGGTGAGCTGGCCACCGTCCACGGCACCCCGTTCGACTTCCGTGAGACGAAGACGATCGGCCGGGACATCCGGGCCGGGCACGTCCAGCAGGTGCAGGCCAAGGGCTTCGACCACAACTGGGCCCTGGACAAGGGCATCACCGCGAAGCCCGAGCACGTGGCCACGCTGCGCGACCCGCGCTCCGGCCGCACGCTGAAGATCGCCACCGACCAGCCGGGGCTCCAGTTCTACTCCGGGAACTTCCTCGACGGGACGCTGACCGGCACGGGCGGGCGGACGTACCGGCAGGGTGACGCGCTGTGCCTGGAGACACAGCACTTCCCCGACTCGCCGAACCACGCCAACTTCCCGTCGACGGTGCTTCGGCCGGGGCAGGTCTACAGGACGCGGACGGTTCACACGTTCGACGCCTGAGACAGCGTGGGCGCGGCCGGTAAGGGGCTGGTCGCGCCCACGTTGGGGAAGAAACGTAAACTCACACTTTTTTCACACTGGTTGAACGGCGCCGCTCCCGCCTCCGTACTCAGAGGCGGCCCGTGCTCCCCCGCGCGGGCCGCCCAAGACGACGGGCCCGGACGTCCCCATCGGGCCCGCCTCATACGGAGGTTCAATGGCCGGCAGCGTCACCTCGTTGTTCCGCAGCGGTGCTCACAGCCCGTCGATGGCGGCGCTGACCCGCGAGGGAGGCGAGGGAACCGGCCCGGTCGACTTCTGCATTCCCTGCAACCCGTACTTCCCCACCCCGGCCATGATGGAAACGATGGCCGCCCGGCTGAAGGACATCATCACCTTCTACCCGAGCAGCGCCGACACCATCACCGCCGAGCTGTGCCAGCTCCTCCAGCTCCCGCCGCAGGCCGTGGCCATGGGCAACGGCTCCACCGAGCTGATCACCTGGATCGACCACCTGCTGGTCCGCGAGTCCCTCGCCATCCCCGTCCCCACCTTCGGCCGCTGGACCGACCAGCCGATGGAGACCGGCAAGCGCGTCGACATGTTCCCGCTCCAGGAGTCCAACGGCTTCGCCCTGGACCTCGCGCAGTACGCCGAGTTCATCCGCAAGCGGGGTACCAAGGTCGCCGTCATCTGCAATCCCAACAACCCCGACGGCGGCTTCCTGCACAGGCAGCAGCTGGTGCAGTTCATGGACGCCATGGCCGACCTGGACCTGATCGTCATCGACGAGTCGTTCCTGGAGTTCGCCGACGCCGAGGCCGAGCCCAGCGTCGTCCAGGAGGCCATGCTCCGGCCGAACGTCATCGTGCTGCGCAGCCTCGGCAAGAACTTCGGCCTGCACGGCATCCGCTTCGGCTACATGGTCGCCAACCCCTCGCTCGCCGGCAAGGTCCGCTCGATGCTCCCGAAGTGGAACCTCAACGCCTTCGCCGAGTACGTCGTCTTCATGCTCAAGGAGCACGGCGCCGAGTACGCGCAGAGCCTGCTGCAGGTGCGCCGTGACCGTCTGGAGATGGCCAGCCAGCTCTCCCTGCTGCCCGGCCTGACGGTCTACCCCTCGCAGGGCAACTTCCTCTTCGTGCGCCTTCCCGTCGGCGCCGAGGGCACCGTGGTGCGGGACCGGATGCTCACCGAGCACCGGATCCTGGTCCGCGAGTGCGGCAACAAGATCGGTTCTTCCAGCCGCTTCCTGCGTCTCGTGGTGCGCCCCGAGGTGGACGTGCGTCGCCTGGTGTCCGCCATGGAGCAAGTCCTCTACGGGACCAGGAGGGGAGCCGCCGTGCCCGAGCTGAGCACCGGGACCAGCTACAGCTCGGGTACGGCGGCGGTGGACCGGCTGGTGAGCGAGACCAACGGGGCGGGCATGCAGCTCGCGCAGGCCGTCGCCGCGATGTCCGCCCCGGGACTCGCCGCCGCTCCCGCCGCCGGTGTCGGCATGCCGCTCCCCGTCGCCGCGCAGCAGGGCGTCGGGATGCCGATGCCGGCGGCAGCCATGCAGATGCAGCAGCCTCAGCAACAGCCCCAGCAACAGCCCCAGCAGCAGCCGATGATGGCGCCGGTGGCTCAGATGTCACCCCTGGCTCAGATGGCCCAGATGGCCCAGGCGCCCGCACCGGCTCCGATGCAGATACAGATGCAGACCCCGGTCCCGGCACCCACTCCGGCCCCCGCGCCGGCCGGGCCCACGCCGCCCGGGGTGCCGGCCCGGGGTGGGCTGACGGCCGCGCAGGTACGCGGGATGACGGCGCCCGCGCCGCCGGTACCGGATCTGGCACCGGCACCGGCCACCGGCTGGCCGAACGCGCAGAGCTGGCCCAATGCGGCGGGTATGGGGCAGGCCGGCTAGTTCCCGTAGGGGTGCGGCGCGCGTGGCCGGGTGCGGCACCGTTGTGGCTGGTCGCGCAGTTCCCCGCGCCCCTTACGGGGCGCTTGATCTGGTCGCGCCCCGCGGCGGTAGCCGCAAATCCAGTACAGCCCCGCGCCCCTTACGGGGCACGGTTGGGGCAGCGCCCCTGAAAGGGGCGCGGGGAACTGCGCGGCCAGCCCCCACCGGCCCGCGGTGGACGAACCGCGCAACCAGCGGAGTGCTCAGCCTCGCACGGCGTGCAGCAGAGAGGCTCCCAGAGGCAACGCATGGCAGGCCACCTGCCTGAAGCCCGCCTCCTCCAACAGGCGCTCGTAGTGGGCCTCTTCCCGCTCCCTCCCGCCCACGTTGCACAGCATGTGGAGGTCCCAGGCCGCCGCCGTGTCGCTGGGCAGCAGGCGCTCCACGATCAGGAGGCGGCTGCCCTGGGGCATCGCCTCCGCGCAGCGGCGCAGGATGGTCAGGCAGCGTTCGTCGTCCCAGTCGTGCAGGACGCGGGACAGGAGGTAGACGTCGCCGCCGGAGGGGACGGAGTCGGTGAAGTCGCCCGCGGCGAAGGTGCAGCGGCCGGTCAGGTCGGCCAGGTGGGAGCGGGCTGCCTCCAGGGCCTCGGGGCGTTCCAGCAGGACGCCGTCCAGGTGGCCGTGGGCCCGCAGGACCCGGCCCAGCAGTGCGCCGTTGCCGCCGCCGACGTCGACCACGCGTCGTACGCCGGAGAAGTCGACGAGGTCCGGTACCGGTGTGAACATTTCCGCGCTCGCTGCCATCGACCGGTGGAAGAGGTCGCCCAGTTCGGGGCGGGCGGCGAAGTAGGGGAAGTGGTGCTCGCCGTAGCGGTGGGCGAAAGCTTCCTGCCCAGTGCTGACGGCGTACGGGAGTCCGGCGAAGGAGTCGTAGAACGGGCCGCCGTAGAGCAGTGCGAGGGGGTGGAGGGAGTGGTCCGTGCCGGTGCGCAGGGGTTCGCCGAGGGCGGTGAGGTGGTACGTGCCGTCGGAGGAGGAGGTCAGCAGGCCGAGCGTGGCGAGGTAGCGGAGGAGGCGGTGCAGGGCGTCGGGGTCGGTGCCGGTGCGGGTCGCGAGGGTGGTGGCGTCGAGGGCGGGGTGGTCGGCCAGGTGGTCGGCGATGCCCAGTTCGGCCATGGTGCGGACGGCCTGGGTGGCCCAGGCGCCGGTCATGACGCGGAGGAGGGCGAGGGTGGGGTCGGGGAGGGGTTCCTGGCGGCCGGGGAGGCGGAGTTCGAAGCGGCGGTGGGCGGTGGTGCGGAAGTAGAGGACGGTGACGTTCTCGTGGTTGTTGTAGCCGCCGCCGTCCGGGACCGCGCCGCCGCGTTCCGTCAGCAGGGTGCGCAGTCCCGCGGGGATCACCCGGCCCGGTGCGGTCACGGCGAAGGCGTGGTGGGACTCGTGGTCCGCGGCGCGTTCGTCGGCGGCGACGGTCTCCAGCGGGGAGCCGGGCGGCACGGGCAGCGCGAAGATCTCCACGGTCCGCCCGGCCACGGGCACGTGCACGATCCCGACGGGGCTGTCGCCGACGGCGGCGCCGTAGCGCCGGGCCAGCCGCCCGCGCACCACCACGCTCGGGGTGACGGGGCCCGGGTCGAGGCCGGCGCTCCGCAGTTCGTCGCGGAGCCCGTCGAGGGAGGCGGGGAAGACCAGTACCGCGGTGTGGTCGTAGCCGAGGTGGCGGGCGACGTCGGTCCGCTCGTCGGCCGTCAGGCCGGGCAGCAGCTCGGCGAGGACCTGGTCCGTGTCGTGGTCGCGGACGTGGTCGGCCGCGCGCCGGATGCGTACCAGGTCGGCTTCCGTCAGACATGCCTGTACGACGGAGAGGTTCATGAAGGGTTCCCGATGATCGTGGGGCAGGGAGAACCGGGGACGATGGGCCCCGGGGGTCAGATGCCGGTGTAGTTCTCGGCGAAGAAGTCCTGGTGCGTGCGGGAGGTGCGCAGGCTCTCCAGGCGGGCGTACTGCAGGGCACGCCCGTAGCGGGCCTCGTCCTCCTCGCCGGCCGGGCCGTGCAGCAGGCCGCTCATCCAGTGCGAGAACTCATGGGCCCGCCAGACGCGGGGCAGGCAGTCGGCGGCGTACCGGGCGAGGCCCGTTCCGTCGCCGTGCGCCAGCGCCCCTTCGAGGGCACGGGCCAGCAACTCGGCCTGGAGGATGGCGAGATTGGCGCCCTTGGCCGCCGAGGGGCTGATGAGTCCGGCCGCGTCGCCGGCCAGCCACAGCCGCCCGGCGCCCGGGGACTCCAGGACGTCGGAGCGCAGGTCGACGACCGCCTTCTCCAGGACGGCGCCGTGGCGCAGCGGCCCGAACTCGGCGGTCCGCAGCCGGGTCGCCAGCTCCGTCCAGATCCGGTCCTCGCTCCAGTCGGCGGGGGCGGTGCCGCGCGGGCACTGGAGGTAGTAGCGGGTGACGGCGGCGGTCCGTGCCATGTGGCCGGCGAACCCGCGCTCGTGCAGGGCGTATCCGACCGCCTCCAGGCTGGGCGGGGCGGCGACCAGCACGGCCAGCCAGGAGACCCCGTGGTCCCGGCGGGCGGTCCGGGTGCCGTGGGCCGTCAGTGCGGCGCGGCCGATCCCCCGGTGCCCGTCGCAGCCGGCGACGTACCGCCCGGTGACGTCCGCGCCGCCGCGCACCCGTACCCGGCCCTCGGCCGCTTCCCCGGCCGCTTCCCCGGCCACTTCCTCCGCCTCGGCGCCGAAGCGGATCTCCCCGCCG
Source organism: Streptomyces sp. GbtcB6 (assembly GCF_019091475.1). Taxonomy (NCBI): domain Bacteria; kingdom Bacillati; phylum Actinomycetota; class Actinomycetes; order Kitasatosporales; family Streptomycetaceae; genus Streptomyces; species Streptomyces sp. GbtcB6. The sequence goes on from NZ_JAGXJL010000016.1 coordinate 162,040, forward strand.
CGCCGCAGGTACTCGGCGATCAGGTCCCGTACGAGTTCCTGCTGGGGGTAGACGGTGTGCGGCTCGCCGAGGCCCGACTTGCCGTAGTCCAGGGTGAATTCGCCGCGGTCGCTGCGGAACAGGCAGGTGGTGTGGGTCTTCCCGCGGGCCAGCAGGCCGGCCGACAGGCCGTGCTCCGTCAGTACGCGCACGGAGTGGGCGGCGAGGAATCCGGCCCGGGCCCGGCCCTCCACCGCGGCCCGGTCGCGCCGCTCCAGGATCACGCAGTCGATGCCCCGGTCCAGCAGCAGGTTCCCCAGTACGAGCCCTGCCGGGCCGGCGCCGACGATCACTACACCGACCTGTGCTGTTGCCATGCCCCGCCCCTGGAGTTGCCCTTTGCCCAGGAGGTTTCATATCAGTCGAATCCCGCACATAAGCGGAAGAAGCGGACTAATTACCTCTAAAGGGTTGCCGGGGGTGGCGAGAGCTGCCAAGAACCGGGGGGAAACGGCGCGGTGCCCGTCCGCATCGAATGCGAACGGGCACCGAATCGAGCGCCGGGCAGGCCTTGCACCTGCATTTCCCCGCAGGAAGCGGAGCGTCTTTCCTTGGACCACCAACGCAGCACCAGCCACCGTGAATTGCGATGACCAGCTCTGTAACGATCATACCGTACGCCGCGCGTCACCCTGCCCCTCGTCGAGCTTGCTGACCAGACCGCGCAGCACGGGCCCGTACTCGGGGTGGGCGAGGGCGAAGGCCATCTGCGCGACGAGGTAGTCGGCGGGGTTGCCGGTGTCGTACCAACGGCCCTGGATGACCTGCCCGTACACGGCCCGGCTGGTGGCGTAGGCGTTGATGGCGTCGGTCAGGTACACCTCGCCGGTCCGGTGCTCGTACCAGCGGCGGGTCTGCTCGCGCAGCTCGTCGATGATGCCGGGGGTGACGACATAGCCGCCGATGGCCGCGTACGGCGACGGCGCGTCGGCCGGCGCGGGCTTCTCGACCAGGCCGGTGATGCGCAGCTGGCCGTCGCCGAGGTCCTCCTTGACGATGGGCACTCCGTAGCGCTGGGAGTCGGCGGGGTCCATGGGCAGCAGGGCCAGCACCGGGCAGCCGGTCTGCTCGTAGGCGCGGATCAGCTGCTGGGCGCGGGGCACCTCGGCGACGAACACGTCGTCGGGCCAGAGCACGAGGACGGGCTCGTTGCCGAAGGAGCGGGCGGCGTTCAGCACGGGGGTGCCGTTGCCGTACGGGCCGTACTGGTCGAGGTAGGTGATGTGCCCCTTGCGGGCCAGTTCGGCGACCTCCTCGACGGCGTCCGCGTAGGCCGTCTTCCCGTCGTGGCGCAGCTGCTCGACGAGTCCCGGGTTGGGCCGGAAGTGGTCCTGGATCAGGCTCTTCCCGCCCGAGACGACGATGGTGATGTCGGTGATGCCCGAGTCCACCAGCTCGCGCACGGTGTGTTCGATCACCGGTTTGTCGCCGACCGGGAGCATCTCCTTCGGGGTGGCCTTGGTCAGGGGAAGCAGGCGGGAGCCCAGTCCGGCGGCCGGGATCACGGCCCTGCGGATCGTCGGGGACATCAGGTCTCTCTCGGTCGAACGGTACGGGGTACGCGGACGCTACCAACGGACCTTGTGCCGCTCGGGAAACACCGACCGTCCAGCTCCCTTCGCCCAGGCGATTTCCGGGCGAAGTCGAGATGAAGCGGGACGGATGTTCCGGCCCGCGGACTTCTCCGAGGCCGTGCTCAGCGCGGCGGCTCCGTCTCCGAGGCGTCGGGGACCGCTCCCCGGGCGTGCAGTTCGGCGATCTCGGCGGGGCCGAATCCCAGCTCGGCGAGGATCTCGTCGTTGTGCTCACCCAGGTCCGGCGCCCGTTTCGCCGGCACCTTCGACACCCCTCGGAGGTTGACCGGGCTGCCGACGGTCTCCGCCAGCCCGCTGACTCCGGCCAGCGGCACGACGATGCCGTTCTCGCGCAGCTGCGGGTCCCGCGCGGCCTCTTCCGGCGTCTGGATGAGGCTGTAAATGATGCGTTCCCGGTCCAGCGCGTCCTTCCAGTCCGCGAAGGGCCGCGAGCGGAACGCGGTGTCGAGCAGCTCGGCCAGCGCGGCGGAGTGCTCGACCAGGCCCTCCAGGTCGGAGAACCGGGGGTCCTCCAGCAGTTCGGGGTGTCCGACGGCGCGTGCGAGTCCCTGCCAGCGCGCGGGTGAGGCGACCAGCATGAGCCACTCGCCGTCCGCGGTCCGGTAGGGGTTGTTCAGCGGGTTCGCCGGTGCCTTCCGGTCGTGCAGCTCGAAGGGGGTGCCGTCGGCGAGGGCGCCGGCCACGAGGGTTCCGGTGGCCCAGACACCCGTGGCGAGCAGTGACGTCCCGACGTCGGCCCCTTGTCCCGTTCGCTCGCGGCGGTAGAGGGCGGTCGTGATCGCCGCGTAGATGGCGATCGCCGTCGTGTAGTCGCCGCTGCCCCAGACCGGTACGGTCGGCGGGGCGCCCGCGTCGCGGGTGGCGGCCAGCAGACCGCTCCGTGACCAGTAGGCGGTCAGGTCGAAGCCCGGCTGCCGGGCGTCGGGGCCCGTGTCCCCGAAGCCGGTGAGGTCGGCGTAGACGACCCGCGGGTTCCAGCCCGAGACCTCCTCGTAGCCGAGGTGCAGCTTCTCGCGCGTGCCGTGCGGGAAGTTGGTGATCACCACGTCGGCCCACTCGACGAGCCGCTTGAGCACCTCGACGGCCGCCGGTGACTTCAGGTCCAGCACCATGCCCCGCTTGTTGCGGTTGGCGAGGTGCCAGCTGTAGTTCGCCCGCGCCTGCGGACTGGGCGGCACGGAACTCAGCCGCCGCTGGGGGTCGCCCGTCCCCGGCGGCTCGATCTTGATGACGTCCGCTCCGAAGTCGGAGAGCATGGTGGCCGCGGCCGGTGCCGCGATGAACGAGGACGCGTCGAGGACCTTCAGGCCGCTGAAGACGGGTTCAGTGGTGCCGGACTCGGCGGTCACGGATTCCGTGGTCACGGATTCCGTGGTCACGGATTCGGTGGTCACGGATTCGGTGGTCATCGTCGTCACTTCACGAAGGCGCTCAGGCCGTCGGTGACGGCGCGGCCCACGATCAGGGTCTGGATCTCCCGCGTGCCCTCGTACGAGTAGAGGGCCTCGGCGTCGGCGACGAAGCGGCCGATCTTGTAGTCGAGGATGATGCCGTTGCCGGCCAGCAGCTCCCGGGCCCAGCCGACGTTCTCCCGCATCCGCACGGTGCAGTACGCCTTCGCCAGCGCGGAGTGCTCGTCCCGGTAGATCCCGGCGTCCTGCAACTGGGCCAGGCGCGTCACCATCCCGCACGAGGCCGTGGCGTTGCCGAGCATCTTCACCAGCAGGTCCTGGACGAGCTGGAAGCCGCCGATCGGGCGCCCGAACTGCTCACGTTCCTTCGCGTACCGCAACGCGATCTCGTACGCGCCGAACATCACGCCCACGGCCTGCCACGCCACCCCGCTGCGCGTCTGGCGCAGGATGCCCGCGGTGTCCTTGAACGAGTTCGCGTTCTGCAGCCGGTTGGCCTCCGGAACGCGGCAGCCGTCGAGCACGATGTCGGCGTTCTGCACGATCCGCAGCGCCATCTTGTTCTCGATCTTCGTCGCCGTGAACCCGGGGGTGTCCTTCTCCACGACGAAGCCCAGCACGTGGTTGGTCTCGGTGTCCCGCGCCCAGATCACAACCAGGTCGGCGAAGGTCGCGTTCCCGATCCAGCGTTTGGCCCCGTCGAGGACCCAGCCGTCGCCGTCGCGGCGCGCGGTCGTCCGCAGGCCGCCGGCCACGTCGGAGCCCCCGTGCGGCTCGGTCAGCCCGAAGGCTCCGATCTTCTCGAAGCGGCTCATCGCCGGCAGCCACCGCCGCTTCTGCTCCTCGGAGCCGCAGGCGAGGACCGAGCCCATGGCGAGCCCCGTGTGCACGCCGGAGAAGGTCGCCAAGGACGCGTCGGCATGCGCGAATTCCAGCGCGAGGAATCCCGAGAGGAGATTGCTCGGCTTGGATTCCGCGGAGTCCGGGTCCGCCCAGTCCACCAGCCCGAGCCTGCCGAATCCCTCCACCAGCTGGAAGGGGAACTCGGCCCGGGCCCAGTAGTCGTCGACGAGGGGAGCGGCCTGCGTGGCGAGGAATTCGCGGACGCGCTCGATCTTCTCCCGCTCGCTGTCCGTCAGCATTTCCTCGAAGGAATAGAAGTCGGCGGGAAGCAGCCCTTTGCCCAGGTAGGGACCGGACGGCGTCGGCAGAAGCGGGGTGGCACCCATGGGAATGTTCCTCCAGCACTGCGGGACACGGTTGCGGCTTCGAAGTCCCTCGCCACGCGGCACTCTCCGTGCGGTGTCTCGGTTCTCCGGCGCGATTAGACCCGGCTCCCGAGCCGATTCCCGCGAGCCCTCGCCGTTCAAGGGGTGCCCTCGTCGCGGCGAACTACCCTAATGGCCCCTTCGTGCCCGGTACCGGCGAGGAGTGCGGTGCGTGCGGGTGCGGCCCATGAGTGACCGCCCACCCATTGTCCGTGATATCGAACAGCGTCAGCCAATTCGGCTGTCTCAACTCAAGACTTGACGGATGTTCACTTTACTGAGCTGACAGCTTTCCGACAGCAACCATTCCTACGGTGCCGTGTCCATGACAGACACCTCAGATGGCGCCCGCTCTGTCGGCCGCCGTACCGTACTCGTCGCCACCGGGACGACCGCCGCTGCCCTGGCCGTAGGCGCAGCGGTCTCGACCGAGGCCCCCGCGGCAGCCGCCGCCCCCGACCTCCAGCCGGCCGCCGCCGCGGCGGTCTGCACCCTCACGGAGGAGCAGACCGAAGGCCCCTACTACCTCGACGGCGCGCTGGTCCGCACCAACATCACCGAAGGCAAGTCGGGCATCACGCTCAAGCTCGCCCTCACCGTCGTCAACTCCGCCTGCACCGTCATCCCCAACGCCCTCGTGGAGGTCTGGCACGCCGACTCGCTCGGCGAGTACTCCGGCTACGTCGGTGCCAACGGACACAGCGAGGCAGACGACGGCACCTTCCTGCGCGGCGGCGTGCTCACCAACTCCAGCGGCGTCGCCAACATCACCACGATCTACCCGGGTTGGTACCGGGGCCGCTGCATCCACATCCACGTGAAGGTCCACACGGGCGTCACCCTGACCTCCAACGGCTCCTTCACCGGCGGTACGACCGTGCACACGGGCCAGCTCTTCATCAACGAGACCATCACCACGGCGGTCGCGAAGGTCTCGCCCTACTCGGCCAACACGGTCACCCGCACCACCCTCGCCCAGGACTCGGTCTACGACGACGCCGGCGCCTCCTCCGGCCTCATGACCGTCACCGGCTCCACCACCGCCGGCTACACCGGCACGCTCACCCTGGGCGTCTCCTCCTGACGGAACCCGGGCCCCGGGGGCACGCACGTCTTCCGGGGCCCGGCTCAGGGTCTGCGACGCAGCGGCAGGTCCACCTCGGCCCGTACGGTCTTGCCCGGTGCGCCGTCGCAGTCCCGCTCCAGCACCTCCCACCGATCGGCCAGCGCGTCCACGAGCACGAGCCCGCGCCCACCGGCGTCCAGCGGCCCCGACGGCCGCACGTCCCGGGGGCCGGGCGGCCGCCGTTCGGCCCGGGTGTCGGTGACCTCGACCCGCACGCTCCCCGTCACCAGCGAGAGCCGCAGCTCGAAGTCCCGCCCCGGCACGCGCCCGTGCGTCACGGCGTTCGCGGCCAGCTCCGCGACGATCACCGACACCTTGTCGATCACCTCCGCCGACGCGAACCGGCCACCCCACGCGTGGAGTTGGGCGACCGCGAGATGCCTCGCGAGCCGGGCACCACGCGGGGTGCCACTGAGCCGCTGGGCAAGTGTTCGACTGACGGTGACGGTGGTGGGGGGTGCGTCCATGCTCCCAATCTGGCGCCTGGAACCGGCAGTTCTCCAGGTGAGAGCCGCGTACGCCGACCGCGCGTACACGGTGACGGACTGGACCGTACTGGTGACTCGCCGTCACCATGGGGGGCGGGAGGTGGCCTAGGTGGGCGATGGAGCGGAGCCGGAGTCGTCGGACAGTCTGCGGACCTTCGGGGCGGTGGTCCAGGCCTTGCGCGAACACGCGGGGCTGAGCAGGGAGGAGTTCGGGGAGCGGGTGCGGTTCTCCAAACACACGGTGGCATCGGTGGAGTTGGGCCGCCGCATGCCGGACGAGTCCTTCGTGGAGGCCGCGGAGGAGGCCCTGGACAATACGGGAGCCTTGCGGCGGGCGGCGGGGCATGTGGCTCGGCAGCCGGGGTTGGCGGCCTGGTTCCGGCGGTGGGCGAGGATGGAGGCGACGGCGATCAACCTCTACACCTACGAGTGCCGAGTGGTACCAGGCCTCCTGCAGACAGAGCCGTACGCGCGGGCGGTATCGCTCAGTGTGCCGCCGATCCCCAACGACCAGGAACTGGACGACCGGGTGGCCGCCCGAGTCGCCCGACAGGAACTGCTGTCCACTCGACGGGAGCGACCGTGCGCGTTCAGCTTCATCGTCGAACAGGCACTGCTGGAGCGACGAACGGGCGGCGACGACGTCACACGAGAGCTGCTCGACCATCTGCTGGCGGTGATCGACCGCCATCGGAACGTGGAGGTCCAGATCATGCCTCTGCTGCAGCCCGTACACGCCGGCCTGGATGGCCCGTTGCAGCTGCTTGAGACCCCCGAGAATCAGTGGTTCGCTTATTCGGAAGGACAGAAGAACGGCCGCCTCATCGCCGATCCGAAGGAGATCAGCGTCCTCCACCAGCGGTATGGAAAACTGCGCTCGCAGGCCCTCAGCCTTCGGGACTCCAGGGCCCTGTTGGAGCAGATGCGAGGAGCGCTATGAGCACGTCCGAACTGACCTGGTTCAAGAGCAGCTACAGCAGCGGCAGCGAGGGCGACTGCGTCGAGGTAGCCCTCGATTGGCGCAAGTCCAGCTACAGCAGCGGCGGCGACGGCGACTGCGACTGCGACTGCGACTGCGTCGAAGTGTCCCTCTCCTGGCGCAAGTCCGTCTACAGCTTCAGCGGTTCCGGTGACTGCGTCGACGTCGCCACCCGCCCCGCCACCATCCACATCCGCGACTCGAAGCACCGGCAGGGCCCCCAGCTCGCCGTCTCCCCCGACGCCTGGGCCGGCTTCCTCACCTACGCCGGGCAGTGACGACCGTCGGATCCCGGTCCGATCTCACTCGCACAACTGATGCCATGTGGCGAGGCTATGGCGTGAAGCACCCGGTCACATCCGGCGGCGGAACCAGGGCGTGAGGCGTAGGGCCGTACTCGTACGGACCGTCGATGCGACGTGTGTCGGTGTGCTGTCGGTGCTTTGTCGGCGGGGTCTGGAACGTTTCAGGCAGGCCCTGCCGGGCGTCATCCGGCAGGCGTGAACACGCGAGGAATCACTATGAGCACTCACGTCACGATCATCGGTGCCGGGCTCGGCGGTCTCACGCTCGCCCGTGTCCTGCACGTCCATGGAATCCCGTCGACGGTCTACGAGGCGGAGTCCTCCGCGACGGCGCGCACGCAGGGCGGGCTGCTCGACATCCGCGACTACAACGGACAACTGGCCCTGCAGGCGGCCGGCCTGATGAACGAGTTCCGCGGCATCGTCCTGCAGGGACGTCAGGCGATGAGGGTCCTGGACCGGGGCGGGAAGATCCTGCTCGACCTGCCGGACGACGGTACGGGCGGCAGCCCCGAGGTGCTGCGCGGCGAGCTGCGGCAGATGCTGCTCGACTCGCTCCCCGCAGGCACTGTCCGGTGGGGGCAGAAGGTCAGCGGTGTCCGTTCCCTCGGCGACGGCCACCACGAGGTGGCCTTCGCCGACGGCACCACCGTCACCACGGGCCTGCTGGTCGGCGCGGACGGCGCCTGGTCGAGGGTCCGGCGGCTGCTGTCCGATGCGACGCCCGAGTACATCGGCATCTCGTTCGTCGAGACCTACCTGTTCGACGGCGACACCCGGCACCCGACCAGCGCGAAGACCCTCGGCGCCGGAGCGACGATGGCGCTCGAGCCGGGAAAGGGGATCATGGCTCACCGGGAGCGCGACGGGAACTTCCACTCCTGGGTGATGCTCGCCAAGCCGCAGGACTGGTTCGAAGGCGTCGAATTCACCGATCCCGACGCGGCCACCACCCGGATCGTCCAGGAGTTCGACGGCTGGGCGCCGGAGCTCACCGCGCTGATCACCGACGGTGAGACCCCTCCGGTCCTGCGCACTCTCCACACCCTGCCCATCGACCACCGGTGGGACCGGACACCGGGGGTGACCCTGATTGGTGACGCCGCGCACCTCACGGGCCCGAACGGCGAAGGTGCCAACCTGGCCATGTACGACGGCGCCGAACTCGGCCAGGCCATCGCCGCTCACCCTGACGACATAGAGACCGCGCTCACCGAGTACGAGCAGGCCATGTTCCCCCGCAGTGCCGCATCCGCCGCCGAGCAACCCGATCTCCACGAGGTCCTGGGCGACGACACACCCCACAACCTGATCAACAGGTTCGCCGGGAGCTGAGCGTTCTGACCGCAAGGGTTCGCCGGGCTGTTCAGGCGACCCGGGACGGATGTCGGCGCCCTTATGGGGGGACAGATTGTCCATGACCACGTAGATGGGTGCGCCGTCGGACCGAGCAGCGCGGATCGATTTCAGCGCGGCCGGCGTGTGCGCGGTGCCCTTTCCACGCCGCTAGTCCCGCTGGGCGGCGAACAGTTCCAGGTGTGCGCAGGTGGGGCACCGATAGGCATCGATCTGCCAGTGCGGTCGGCCCATCCTCCTGGCACGGCCGAAGGGGCCTCGCTTAAGGGGGCCCGCGGTCCACCGTGCGAACCCGCGGGCGCCTTGTCCGGAGTCCTCGACGAAGCCCGGCTCCAGCCCCACCGCACCGCACTGGGTGCACCGTATGTTGTCCATCGTGGGAGTGTAGTGAACGGCTGCGGGCGTTGGTCGTCAGTCGTGCGCCGCGGGGTCGAACCCCTCGGGTGCCCGGTCGAGGAAGACCGTGACGGAGCTGATCCGGCCGTCCCCGTCGAGATGCAGCACATCGGTTCCGGTGGCGAAGGAGGTGTCCGCGCCCTCGCCGGTGAGGATCTCCCACCGGAGCCGGGCGCGGTCGTGGTGGACCTGGGGCTGGTCGCGCAGGCGGAGCGTGACCGGGCCCATGTGGGCGGCGAACTGGTTCCGGAAGTCGATCAACGCCTGTGTCCCGCTGAGGATTCCGATCTGGGCGCGGTACTCGACGCCGTCGGCGAAGGCGGCTGCCGCGTGTGCGCGCTGCTCCTGCTCGGTCCCGGTGTTCCAGAACCGTACGTACTCGTCCAGCCGTTCTGCGGTCTCGGTCATGATGGTCGTCCTCTCGCGGTGAAGTGGGCTGTCTGCTCACGACTTTGGAGGCGCGCGGCGCGTGCTGTCGATGACCTGCGAGGTCATTGCCGTGGCCCGCGCCGCCGGGCAGCCTGGGGTTCATGACGACGACCACCACCGAGCCGGTCGGGGTGCTGGTGCGGCGCTGGCGCGAGCGGCGCCGGCGTTCGCAGCTGGACGTGTCGCTCGCCGCCGAGTTGTCGACCCGGCACCTGAGCTGCATCGAGACCGGGCGGGCGAACCCCAGCCGGGACATGGTCCGGCGGCTGTGCGAGGAACTCGACGTGCCGCTGCGGGAGCGCAACGCGCTCTATCTGGCGGCCGGCTTCGCCCCGGTGCACCGCGAACGCGCCTACGCCGATCTGGGGGCGGCGCGCGCGGCGGTGGAGGCCGTCCTCGCCGGGCACGAGCCGAATCCGGCGCTCGCCGTCAACGTACGGTGGGAGCTGCTGGCCGCGAACCGTGCCATGGGGCTGTTCCTCGGTGATGTCACGCCGGACGTGACCGGTCCGCCGCTGAACGTGCTGCGGGCGACCCTGCACCCCGACGGACTCGCCGGACGCATCCGGAACCTCGCGCAGTGGCGTGCGCACGTGCTGCGCCGGGTCCGCCGCCAGCTGGACCGGACATCGGCCGCGGGCCTCGCCGAACTGCTCGCGGAGCTGGAGAGCTACCCCGCCCCCGAGCCGGACGAGCCCCGGGACGCCGTATCACCCCACGACGACCTGGTGGTCCCCCTGCGCCTGTCCTCCGACCACGGCGACCTCGCCCTGCTCTACACCACCACGGTGTTCGGTTCCCCGCGAGACGTGACCCTGGACGAGATCGCCATCGAAACCTTCTTCCCGGCGGACGCACGCACGGCTGCGGCACTGCGGGCGATGACCGAATGACCACTCAATCATCAGGCGATTCGAGCACCCCAGACCTGCGGCCGGCAGCACGCGCCCGCAGCACCGCTGATGCGGGCGCTCCGGGCCGAATCTAGACTGAGGAAGGCATGGAAAGTCCCGGATTAGGGAGATGTGCACCATGGCTAAGCGCGGGAACAAGCGACGCGGTCGCAAGAAGAAGAAGGCGAATCACGGCAAGCGTCCCAACGCCTGAGCCAACCTGAGCAGAGGGCATCGGTCCGCCCGGCAGGGGAGGTGTGTCACTTCCGGGACGGTCGTTCCGGCACAGTCACCCTGAGTTCGTGAGCAACCACCCTCTCATCGTCGTGGAGGCCCCGGACGCACGGGGGCTGCGACGACGGTATGCCGGTGACGTTCGCCCGCTGGTACACCGACTGGCTGGAGAAAGCCGAGATCACAGCCCTGTCGTAGGTCATCGCCCTGTGCTGCTGAGCGTTGTGGTCGGCCTTGCGTTCCAGGCACGGGATGGTCGAGCCCTTCGTATGGCTGGGCCGCCCAGGGGTGCCGGGTGTGGCGTCCGCAGCCCAGAGGAGCTTGCGAAGAAGGCCGTGGAGGCTGCAGAGCGGCAGCACACCTCCGTTCCCGGCGCGGAGGTGATCGCCCTTGCCCGGCGCAGAGTCAACGTTCTGTGGGCCCTGATCCGGGACGGCCGCTTCTACGAAGTCGCTTCACCCAAGCCCACTGGCTGGTTCGGGCGATCACCAGACCGCCACAACCAGCGCAAGGCATCGGGGAGCAGGACACCACCGTGGTTGGGGCTGTGGCCGCCATCACCCAGGACGAGGCGGAAGTCGTAGCCGGCTTCTGCGAGCGCTGCCGCGACACGCAGGTTGTCGGCGAGCCAGTTCGCCTCGGGCTCGTTCCAGCGCAGGTCACGATGGCCCGCCTGCAGGAAAATCCGCAGCGGCTTGCGAGGAACACGGGGAATGACTTCGGGGTATGGGTTGCCGTCCGGCATCTGCGCGAAGCTGGACAGGTACCCGATGACGCGGCGGAACTTGTCCGGGCGTAGCCACGCCGCGGTAAAGGCGCAGTTGCCGCCGCTGCTGCCACCGCAGATGCCCCACTGATCCGGGTCCTCGGCGATCGAGTAGTGCTTCCTGACCTCGGGGATGATCTCGTTCAGGAGGAAGCCGACATACGAACCGTCGTATGCGTCGTACTCGGTGTTGCGGTTCTTCGGATCCTCAGCGTCGGGGAAGACGCCAGGGTCGACGAACACGCCGATGGTGACCGGGATGTCCCCGCGGTGGACGAGGTTGTCCAGGACTATCGCGCCGCGGACCTCCCCTCCGGGGTCCAGGTACCACCATCCGTCCTGGAACACCATCAGCGATGCCGGCTCGGCGGGGTCGTACTGTGCGGGCACATGGACCCAGAACTTCCGTGACGTGCCCGGGTAGATCGCGCTGTCGTTCCAGTCAAACTCGATCGTCTCCCCGACGGGCACGTCCGGCTGTAGAGCCGAGTCGGGGCCGTGGGCGTAGCGAACGTCCGACTGGTCAACCGGAATTGGCTGGTAGGGCACCTCGATCGTCACGCGGGCCAACATAGGAGAGATCGCGACCGTCGCAAAGCGGTTTGGGACCCACCCCGGACGGCTTGACTTCTCCATCGGGAAGCCAAACGGGCCAAGTACGACCGGGGTGTGGCCACGGCTGCCCCACTGACGGACGTCTTCCACCTGGCCCGCGTCAGGGTGACCGGCCCCGTGCACGGAGACCTGACCACCTGCCGGTACCGGTACCGGCAGGACCTCCCGTGCGTCACGAGGATCCGCCTCGGCAAACCCCTCCGGCTCAGGCCGTAAGGGTGCTGGTGGGGGCCGGCGGTGCAGGCCCCCACCAGCGGTCAGAACGCCGCGAGGCCGTTCGGCGAGCCGTTGCCCGTGGGCCCGTCGTAGCCGGTGACCCCGTTGCACTGGTAGTCGCCGCCGCAGTCCACGCGCTCCGCGTTGCCGCCGCCCACGACGTCGTTGAGCCCCGCCGTACCGCCGTAGAAGTACGACGCGTCCGCGTACCGCTCCGGGTTGCCCGCCAGGGCGATGACCCCGGCGATGTACGGCGCGGACGCGCTGGTGCCGCCGATGACGACCCACCCGGGATAGCCGCCGTAGCTGTCGTACACCGCCGGACCGGTCAGCGGGTCGGCGACCGCCGAGACGTCGGCGACCATCCGGCCGGGGCAGTTCTCGTCGGTCTGCCAGGCCGGTTTGTCGATCCACGCCGAGCAGCCGCTGCCGGCGCCGCCGTAGGCGTTGCCCCACGCCTGCTCGGTCCAGCCACGGGCGTTGGCCGCCCGGCTGAGCGAGGTGCCGCCGACCGCGGTGACACTGGTGAGATCGGCCGGCCAGTTCGGCACGCCGTACCCGTAGTCGCCGGAGGACACGGTGATCGCCACTCCCGGGTGGCCGTAGGAGGCCGAGTAGCTCTGCAGTCCGTTCACCTCGGCCGTGCCGTAGCTGTTGGACACCTCGGTGGCGCCCAGCGCGACGGCGGTGTCCACGGCCTTGGACAGGTTGGCGACGCTCGCGTCGTTGCCCTCGACGAGCAGGATGCGGCAGTCCGGGCAGGCCGCGGACACCATGTCCAGGTCGAGGGAGATCTCCGCGCCCCAACCGCGGTCCGCCGGCAGCGGTGCGCTCTGCCCCTGCTGGTTGACCTTGCTGAAGCAGCCGTTGGCCGTCGTGCAGGGCGGCAGGCCGTACGTCTGCCGGTACACCGCCAGATCGGCCTCGGCCTTCGGGTCGTCGCCGGCGTCGACGACCGCCACCGTCTGGTCCGCGCCGCCCGAACTCGGCAGGTTGTAGGCCGCGTCCAGGTCGGCGGGGCCGTACCCGCTGGGCAGGGCGGTGGCGGCGGCGGTCGGGCCGCCCGCGGCGTTCGGGCCCCGGACCCCCTTGCCCCCGTCGATGTCGGTGCGGACCAGGGAGAAGCACCGCGCGAAGCCGGGGCTCGCGGCGCCGCACGCCGGAGTCACGCTCGCCGAGGTGGCGTTCGCCGTGGACGGGGCCGCGGCCGCCGCCACGGCGGTCAGGGCCACCAGCAGGGCTCGGACACGGGCACGGGTCGCCGGGGTCATCGGGCACCTCCACTGGCGGCGGTGGACGACGTGGCGGCGGGCTTGGCGATGGTGTAGGCGTTGGTGATCGTCTGGGTGATCGAGCCGCCTGCCGCGTCGGTCGCGGTCACCTTCAGCGCGGGTGAAGTGCCGCGCGCGGAAGCCGGGTTGAGCCACGCGACCTGGTACGTCCCGTGCCGGCCCACGACGAGTGCGGGCTTCCAGGTGGTGCCTCCGTCGTAGGAGACGGACACCTTCGCCGAGGTGATCCGGGAGTGCGAGCCGGCGCCGTCGTAGGAGACATGGCCGACGTCGAGCCGCATGGTCTGGATCGGCCGGTCACTCGTGTTGTTGTTGTCGGAGGTCAGCCGGTAGCCGAGGGTGAGGGCCGGCAGGATCTGGCAGGGGGTGTCCGCCGACTTGCCGAAGCAGGTGTCCGTGTCGGGCAGCGCGCTGCCGCCACCGGTCTGCGGGGTGTACCGGAACGTCAGGTCGGTGTGCGTCCTGGTCGACTGGCTGAACGCCGGATTGGCGCTCAGGTCGGTGTCGTACACCGTGCGGTAGGTCGTCGGCGTCGTCGGCGCCCCCTTGATCTCGACGCCGTACTGGTTCGTCGAGTCGAAGACCTGCTGCCCGTCCGCGTACAGGGTGAAGTGCTGCGGCACCGTCACGAACGCGTAGAAGCCGACGTGCGTCGAGACGCTGTCGACCGCCGGTTCCAGGATCATCGTGAGGTTCGGCCCCGCCGCGCAGGCGTAGCAGAACTGGTATCCGACGTGCCGGGCGAGCGCGGGCCTCAGCGGGCCGTGGTTCCAGTCGACCGAGTACGAGCGGCCGCCGGCGAAGGTGACGGGATCGGCGTACTGCCACACGGCCCCCGGGGAACTGGCCATCTGCGCCCAGGTGCCGCCGTCGCCCGTGCCGAGGTACTCCGTCAGGTCGGCGGGCCACACCTGCCCGTCCCACGGGCTGACCTGCGTGTCCCCGCCGGCCTCGTTGTAGGGGTCGACGAAGCCGGTCAGCAGGGAGCCGTGGTAGGTGTTGTTCGCCGCCGGGTCGATGGCGAAGTGCTGGTGCACCGTGGCGAACGTGCCGGCCGTCGCCGCATGCGTCTGGTCCGCGGGCACCCCGTCCGACCCGTACGCCAGGTCGTAGCGGTATGCGTCGCCCGCCGTGGCCGCCGTGGCGCCCCACTGGACGACGTCGTGGATCTCGCCGACCGCGGCTGCGGGCTGTGCGTTGGTGTACAGCGGGGTGCTGCCCCACATCGTCAGCAGCATGCTGGTCAGGGCGCCGGTCGCGTCCCGCCGGAAGTAGTGCGCCATGAGGATGTCCTGGACCGCCGGACGCGGTGTCCGCACCGAGAACAACGAACTCGCGGTGGTCTCGTCGAGCGACACCGCGGTGGTCCCGGTGGCGGAGACGGCGAAGTCGCTGAGGGTGAACTGGCGCACGGCGGACAGCCGGCCCTGCGCGTCGTAGTCGTAGAAGAGGCCGTAGAGCCCGTAGTTCCCGGCCGGCACCGCGACGCGCGCGACGCCGTTCACCGCGGTGACGGAGGTGTTCTCGCGTGTGAGCGAGTCCGTGTTGTACAGCTGCAGGTAGGCGGTGGCCGGCAGACCGGTCAGCCCCGTCGTGTTGATCTGCAGGATCTTCAGGGGGTACTTGGGGCTGACGGTGCCGTCGGGGGTGTCTTCGCTCGGCGCACCGGCCAGGCTCATCGAGGTCAGCCCGTCGGACAGCGGTGTGCTGCCCGGCCGGCGGCCCGCGGCCACGTCGTCGCCGATCGCCCTGCGCAGCGCCGCGGTGAACGCGGTGCCCGACGAGGCGGTCAGATATCCCCGCGCGGTGGCACCGGACACGGAGGTCAGGGTGACCCCTGCGGGGCCGGCCGGAGTCGCGCCCGGGGCGAAGGACAGGTCGACGGATATTCGGCCGCCGCCACCAGCACTGGCAACGTTGTCAGAGGCCGCGCCGGCGGTGCCGGAACCTTCCTGCTCCTGGGCGAGCCGGGTGATGTCGAAGAGCGAGCGGTCGAGTCCGTTGCCCAGGTAGGGCATCGCCACCGCGGGGATGGCGTAGTGGTCGCCGGACGCGTCGTCGTACGACTCGACGGCGCCGTCCTCGCCCGCGGCGGGGAGCGCGACGTACGTGGGCTTCCGGCCGGGCCGGGTGGTCACGACGATCCGGTCGCCCGTCACCAGCGTGACGGTCGTCGTGTCGGTGCTGACACCGGTCGCCGTCGCCGGGGTGGCGTCGGTGTCCGTGCCGGTACCGGTGTCGGCCGCGGCGGGAAGAGTGGTCAGGAGAGCGCAGGCCGGGCCGACGGAGACGGCGGCGAGACGGCGCCGTCCGGCGGGTCTCTTCGGGGGCCTGAGTGGGGGGAACGGCATCGGGTGTCCAGCCTCCTCGGGTTCGGGCACGAGAACTCACCGCAGAGAGGCCGGACTTCGCACGCGACGGCGACTTTGCACCCGAAGTCGTGACCTTAACTGGGGCAAGCACGCCGCCTTTGGCGCGTGGTTCGCGATCAGTATCGGGACGGGAGAGGCATCGCACAAGAACGCCGCGTCGGCCGGAATCCGGCTTCTGACGCATCGCCAGGCGGCTGTCCGCGGGCGGCTGTCACCCGAGCACGGCGATCTCGCGCCGCGCGCCGCACCACCACCGTGTCCGGTGCGCAGCGGCACGTGACGCCGGACGAGATCACCGTCGGGACGTTCTTCCCGGCGGGCGCCGGTACGGCTGCGCTGCCGCGCACGATGGCCTGATAGGCGGCAAGCGATAGAATCGTGCCATGTCCATCAGCGCCGAATTCCGGCCCACCCGCCCCCACCGGGTCGTCGTACTCGCCCTCGACGGGGTCTACCCGTTCGAGCTGGGGATCCCGAACCGGATCTTCCCCTACGTCCCGGGGGCCTACGAGGTGGTGACCTGCGCGGCGACCGAGGACCGTACGGTGGCGACCAACGCCGACTTCACGATCACCGTCGGGCACGGGCCCGAGGCGCTGGAGAGTGCGGACACCGTGGTCGTGCCGCCGTACGACATGGCGCGGATCGCCGACGAGCTGCCCGAGCCGGTCGCCGCCGCGCTGGCGCGGATCCGGCCCGGTACCCGGATCGTCTCCATCTGCACGGGGGCGTTCACGCTCGCGGCGGCCGGGATGCTCGACGGGCGGCCGGCGACGACGCACTGGGCGCTGGCGCCGCGGTTCCGGCGGATGTTCCCCCAGGTGGCCCTGGATCCGGACGTGTTGTTCATCGACGACGGAGACGTGCTGACCTCGGCGGGTGCGGCCTCCGGTGTCGACGTCTGTCTGCACGTGGTGCGCTCCGACCATGGCAGCGCGGTCGCCAACAGTGTGGCCCGGCAGTGTGTCGTACCGCCGTGGCGGGACGGCGGCCAGGCGCAGTACATCGACCTGCCGGTGCCGGACGAGGGCGCCACCGGTACGGCGGCCACCCGGGCGTGGGCCCTGGAGAACCTGGAACGGCCGCTCGCCCTGCAGGAGCTGGCGGAGCATGCCCGGATGAGCCGGCGCACCTTCGCCCGCCGCTTCCAGGAGGAGACGGGGACGAGCCCGGGGCGCTGGCTGATCCAGCAGCGGGTGCACCGCGCCCGCCATCTCCTGGAGAGCAGCGAGCTCACGGTCGACCGCATCGCGGCCGAGGTCGGCTTCGCCACGGGCACGTCACTGCGGCAGCACCTGCACGCGGCGATCGGCGTCTCCCCGCAGACGTACCGGAACACGTTCCGGGCCACATCGGCGAGCAAGGTCTGAGCGGCAGGCCCGGACCCGCCGGCCGGCGTCGGCGTGCGGGGCGTCCGCCGTCGCCGCCAGGGCGAGGGCGAGTTTGGCGCGGCCCTGGCTGAGGCGGCTGCGCACCGTGCCCACCGGGACCCCGCAGGCGACCGCGACCTGCTGGTAGGAGGTGACGGTGGGCGTGAGATAGCGCAGGACCAGCGGTGTGCGCAGGGCCGGGGAGAGCCGGTCCAGGGCCTCCCAGAGCCAGTCGCGGGCCGCGCGCCGCTCCAGCCACTCCTCCGGACCGGCCTCCGGGGACGGGAGGTCCACCTCGTCCACCGGCCGCACCGGAACGCGGTCGCGCAGCACGGCCCGGCTCGCGTTGCGCACGACCGTGCGCAGCCAGGCGCCGACCGCCGCCGGGTCACGGACGTCCCCGATGCGTTGCAGCGCCGTCAGCGCGGTGTCCTGGAGTACGTCCTCGACGTCCGGACCCGAGCCCAGCAGGCTCAGCGCGACCGCCCGCATCCCCGCCCGGTGCCGTTCCAGCAGTTCCGCGAGGGCGGCGGCCTCACCGGACTGGGCCGCGCGGGTCAGCGCCGCGTCGTCGGCACGTGCGGTACCGGCCGCCGCCGCTTCCCGGGAGGAGTTCGCCGCCACGGCTGCACCTTCTTCATGCGTTCGGTCGTCTTCGGCCGCGATCCAGCCTGGTGCAGGGCGCCGCGGCGGTCTTTCGCCCCGGCGCGTGGTCCTTTCGCTGGGACGCATCGCGCCGGGACGGGCCGGGCCGGGGCCGGGCGCGCCGTCGTTCCGGTTCAGCCGAAGTGGCGGACACGGGCGGCCGTCGCGGGGGCGTACGGGAGCCAGTCGTGGACCGAGCCGGTGCTGACGAACTCGGCGACCGCGGTGCCGAACTCGTGGCCCAGCGCACGCTGGGCGGCTCCGACCCTGCCGAGCATCGGGCTGTCCGGGTAGGCGTCGAAGGTGTTGAAGAGGAAGGGCAGTTCGACGCAGTGGGCGGCGCCGAGGGAGTGCGGGTCCTCGGCCGGGCGGTAGTCGAACTCGTAGACGTGGGTCGCGTTGCCGCCGGCCGCGTGGTGGTCGGCGATCTCCAGCGAGCCGTCGCGGAAGAGCGCGTCCGTGCCGATCGCGGTGAAGATCTGCGCGGGGGTGCCCTGCGGGAGCCGGGCGGCGTACGCGTCGTAGATCTCCCGGGCCCGGTCACCGGCCTGGGCGGACAGGAGGTCCAGTGCGCCGGCGGTGGTGAGGTTCTGGATGTGCGGGTCGAAGGCGAAGAAGGACGTCACCTCGTCGACGGTGGTGCCGATGAGCAGCGGCTTGCCCTCCAGGGCGCCGTCGGTGAGCGCCCGCTGCCAGGTGCGGGGCATGCCGGGGGCGCCGAGCACCGGGTACATCGGCGGGGCGGCGTTGCCGGGGCGCGCGAGCCGGCCCGCGAGCTGTCCGTAGGCGGACAGGAGCTGCTCGGCGGGCAGGGCGCGCAGGGCCTTCGCGGTGTCGGCGCCGGCCGGGATGCCGAGCAGGCGCAGATAGGCCTCGGCGTTCTCGGCCGCGGCCCCGGGGTCCTGCGGCGCCAGGCCGAAGGGGCCGCTCTGCACCAGCACCCGGTCGACGAAGCCGGAGGTCTGCGGGTCGAGCGCCAGGAACAGGGTGGAGTAGGCGCCGGCCGACTGGCCGCCGACCGTCACCTCGCGCGGGTCGCCGCCGAAGGAGGCGATGTTGTCCCGCACCCAGCGCAGCACCGCGGCCTGGTCCTGGGGGCCGAGGTTGGCGGCGCCGATCTCCGGGAGGTAGAGGTAGCCCAGCGGTCCCACCCGGTAGTTGGCGGTGACGACCACGATGTCGCCGAGGGCGGCGAGGCGGCCGCCGTCGTACCAGTCCCAGCCGCCGGAGCCGCTGGTGAAGCCGCCGCCGTGCCACCAGACCAGGACCGGGCGGGGCGTGCCGTCCGCCAGGGCCCCGCGCGGCGCGAAGACGTTGACGGTGAGGCTGCCGTCCTCGTTCCAGTCCGGCTCACGATGTCCCATCACCTGTTCGAGGCGGGACGGCCCCTGGGGAACGGCCGGTCCGGAATGCACCGCCTCCCGCGCGCCCGTCCATCCCGGGTGCGGCCGCGGCGCGGCGAACCGCAGCTCACCGACCGGCGACGCGGCGTACGGGATGCCCCGGAAGGAGACCGCCCCGCCCTCCGCGACCCCCTGGACCCTGCCCCGGTCCGTGGCCACGACCGGGTGCTCGATGTCCGCCATGGTGCTCACCTCTCTCGGTTCGGTTGCGACGTCTCCGATCCTCACCGGGGGTGTGAAAATGAGCCAGAAAGCAGGCTTCGAATCGCGAATACAGGCCATATGATCTGGAGATATGGAGAAAGCACGCCATCAGCTGGACGAGATCGACAGGCGGATCGCCGCCGCGATGCTGGCCTCCCCGCGCGCCTCGTGGCGCACGGTCGGCCGGGTCCTCGGGATCTCGGAGCGGACCGTGGTCCGGCGGGCCGCGCCGCTCTACCACGACGGCACACTGCGGGCCACGGCCGTCCGCAACCCCGTGTGCTTCCCCGACCTGATCCCGCTGGCCCTGCGCATCCGCTGCAAGCCCAACCGGATCAGCGCCATCGCCGCCACCCTGGCCCGCCGCCCCGACACGATCTGGGTGGACATCCTCGGCGGCGGCGACGAGATCTGCACCATCCTGTTCCTGGACGGCGCGGACGCCCGCAACAACCTGCTGCTGCGCGACCTTCCGGCCACCGCGGCGGTCCAGTCCTGGACCTCGCACGCGCTGCTGCGGGTCTTCCCGGCCGGCTTCGGCTGGAGCGGCGGCCTGCTGTCGGCGGAGGAGCTGGCCGGTCTGCGCCAGGACCTGCCGGAGGCCGCCCCGCGCCCCTCGCCCGCTCCCGTCGACCACCAGCTGATCGCCGGGCTGGTCGAGGACGGGCGGGCCTCCTACACGGAGCTCGCGCACCGCGCCGGCATCAGTGCCCTGACCGCCCGCCGGCGCCTGGAGGCGCTGACGGACGGCCTGGTCGTCAGGCTCGCGACCGAGGTCGATCTCGCCCGGCTGGGCATCCGTACCGAGGCGCTGCTGTGGATGACGGTCGCCCCCGGCGGTCTGGAGGAGACCGGCCGGCGGCTGAGCCGCCATCCACAGGTCCGTTTCGCCTCGGCCACCACCGGCCCGGCCAACCTGCTCGTGGCCGTCGCGGCGACCGACCTCGACGCGCTCTACCGCTTCCTGAGCGACACGATCGGCGCCCTGGAACACGTCTCCACGATGGAGGTCACGCCGATCCTGAGCGGGGTCAAGCGGACCGGACTGGTCCGGCCCGGGAGCCTGTGACCGGCCCTGGAGCCGGTGACCGGCCGGGAGCCGGTGACCGTCGGGCTACTTGCCGGGGCACTCCTTCCAGGCCAGGTGGTAGACGGTGCTGATGTCACCGTCGGTGGAGTCCATGGTCATGAAACTGACCTTGCCGGGGTTCGCGCTCCCGGCGTTCACCCGCAGCTCCGTGTTGATGTTGAAGTTGCGCTGGACCCCGCAGGGCGCCCAGACCAGCTGGGCCCAGTCGTTGGTGTCGGTGGCCTGCCAGTTGTCGTTGTAGGGGCCGCCGAAGGGGTGGCTCGCGGCGGCGGTGTTGGACGAGCCCTGGAAGTAGTACGAGGCGCGCTGGGTACCGGTGGCGCCCGGCTGGAGCGAGGCGAAACCGCGGTAGTCGGCGCTGGCGATGGCGTAGGTGAAGCCGCCCGGCACGTGAACGACCAGGTTGAGCTGGCAGTTGCGCCGGAAGGCGGTGGGGTCGGAGTTGCCGCCGGCCTGGGCGAGGTAGGCGCTGTAGGTGACGGTGAAGGCCTCGTTGTCCTCGGACACGGCGACGGCGGTGGTCCCTTGCGGACAGCCGGAGCCGTTCACCGTGGCGACGTTGATCACGATCTTGTCCGGCGGCGGGTCGTCGAAGACCGGCGACGACGAGGCCTTGGCCTGAGCGGGCAGCCCGGCGGTGAGCAGCGCGGCGACCGCTCCGCCGAGCAGGAGTCCGCGTCTCCTGGATCCCATGGTTTCTCCAGTTCGGTGATCGGGTGGGGGGTTACGCCCGCGGCCCTCCGTAGTTCACCTTTGAAGAATCTGTGTGTTTCCTGTGAAGACCGGGGCGCTCGCATCGTAGGAACGCCCGCACGGACCGGTCAGGGCCAACTCCGGCCATTCACAGTCCCGGATTTCACAGCCCGTCAGGGCTTCAGGGGTTCTCCCACGCCGCCGGTTCCGCCGCCAGCGCCCGTACCGGCTCCGGCAGGGCGTCCGCCGCGATGTCCGCCACCGTGACGCCTTCGAGGATCTTGCGGACGTTGGCGCGCAGGGCGATCCACAGGGGCAGCAGCGGCTGGGCGGTGCCGGTGTAGGCCAGACCCGTCGGGCGTTCCCCCCGTACCGAGACGATCGGGCCGTCCACCGCGCGGATCAGGTCCGCCACGGTGATCGCGGACGCGTCCCGCGCCAGCCGGTAGCCGCCGCCCCCGCCACGCCGGCTGTCGACGATCCCGGCGCGCCGGAGGTCACCCAGAATGCCCTCCAGGAACTTGTGCGGAATCTCCTGCGCACCGGCGATCTCCTCCGCCTTCACAGGGCCCTCCCCCTGCCGTACGGCGAGCTCCAGTACCGCCCGTACCGCGTAATCCGCTCGTGCCGAGATCCTCATGCGTCCATTGTGGGGCGTCCTCCCGTGGACAATGGCCGCACCCGCGCCCCGTAAGATCGCCCGGGAGGATCCCTTGGCGCTCAGCAGACGTACCTTCAGTGCCCTCGCCGGCTCGGCCGCGCTCGGTTTCGCCCTGGGCGGCAGCGGCGGGCCAGGAGCGCCCTCGGCGTACGCGGCGCGCAGCGTGCCGACCGGTCCGCCCCCCGCCGCGCCGCACGCCGACGGGCAGCCGCACACGATCGGCTACGACCACTACTCCCTCCTCGTCGACGGCAGGCGGCTGGTGGTCTGGTCCGGCGAGCTGCACCCCTTCCGCCTCCCGAGCCCGTCCCTGTGGCGGGACGTGCTGGAGAAGATGCGTGCGCACGGCTACAACACGGTCAGCATCTACGTGGCGTGGAACTACCACTCCCCCGCACCCGGCGAGTACGACTTCACCGGCGTACGCGACCTCGATCTCTTCCTGCGCACAGCGGCCGAGACCGGGCTGTACGTCATCCTCCGCCCCGGCCCCTACATCAACGCCGAGGTCGACGCCGGCGGCTTCCCCGGCTGGCTCACCGCCACCGAGGGCGCCGCCCGCTCCACCGACCCCGCCTACCTCGGCCACGTCGACGAGTGGCTGACGGCCGTCAACCGCATCGTGCGCCGCCACCAGCACACGGACGGCGGCGGAACCGTCCTCCTCTACCAGATCGAGAACGAGTACGACGGCCACGTCACCGACCCGACCGGCCCCGCCTACATGTCCCACCTCTACAAGAAGGTGCGGGCCGACGGCATCGACGTCCCCCTCTTCCACAACGACAAGGGCCGCAACGGCTACTGGATCCCCGGCTCCTTCGACACCGGCGGCGAGACCGGCAAGTGGCTGTACGGCTTCGACGGCTATCCCTCGCCTTCTCAGCCCGCCCCGGACTGGGGTGACTTCGGGATCGGCGGCCTCAAGGGCGGCGCGACCGCGAGCCCGCGTACGCCCGGGTTCGTGCCGGAGTTCGGGGGCGGCTGGTTCGACCCGTGGGGCGGGGTCGAGTTCGGCGGCAAGGGGTACGCCGAGTCCCGGCGCACCCGGGACGCGGCCTACGAACGCCGCTTCTACCTCACCAACCTCGCCAACGGCCTCACCCTCCACAACGTCTACATGACCTACGGCGGCACCACCTGGGGCTGGCTGCCCGCGCCGGTCGTCTACACGTCGTACGACTACGGCGCGGCCATCGACGAGGCCCGCAACGTCACGCCGAAGATCGCGCCGATGCACCAGCTCGGCCACCTCCTCCAGCGCGTCCCGGACTTCGCGAAGCTGGACCGCGCGGCCGACGTCCACGTGGCCGGGCTGAAGACGTACCACCTCACCAACCCCGACACCCAGGCGCACGTCTACGTCCTGCGCAACGACGGCACGAGCGAGGTCACCTCCACGCTCCGGACCGCCGACGGCGACGACGTCGAAATGACCGTCCCGGCCAACGACGCCCGGCTCGTCACCACCGGCCTCTCCCTCGGCAAGCGGAAGCTGCGCTACTGCACCGCCCAGCCGATGTTCGTGCTCACCGCCGGCCGCTATGACGTCGCCCTGTTCACCGGCCGGTACGGCGAGATGGCGCACCTGGTCCTCGAATGCCCGACCGAGCCCTTCGTCCAACGCCTCGACGCCGAGGCGGCCTGGGTCTACGACCAGGGCGTCCTGCACGTCACCGCACCGCTCGGGCAGGGCGGGCTGACCAGGGTCCTGGTCCAGCGCGGCGAGACCGACACCCCGCTGCTCCTTCTCTTCGCCGACGACGCGACGTCCCTGCGCCTGTTCCCGTACGACACCCCGTCCGGCACGCTCCTCGTCTACGGTCCGGCGCTGCTGCGCCACGCGAAGATCAGCGGGTCGGCCGTCCAGCTCACCGGGGACACGGTCGGCGCGACCGGCCTGGAGGTCTGGGGACCCCGCGGGATCGCCTCGGTCACCTGGAACGGGCGGCCGGTGCCGACGCGGGTGAGCCTCTCGGAGAGTCTGGTCGCCCTGTCGGACATGCCGGGGGCGCCGCGGCCGGCGCTGCCGGTCCTCGCCGACTGGCGCCGGAAGGCCGAGAACCCTGAAGCGGCGACCGGCTTCGACGACTCCGCATGGACGGTCGCCGACAAGAAGACGTCGTTCAGCACGACGGCGGTCCCGGCGGGCCAGCCGGTGCTCTTCGCCGACGACTACGGCTTCCACTACGGGGACGTCTGGTACCGGGGCCGGGTGGAGGGTGACCTGTCGGACCTGGAGTCGGTCTCCCTCGCCTACAGCACAGGCACCCAGGGCATGCTGATGGCCTGGCTGGACGGGGTGCCGCTGGGCTCGCACCGGATGCCGGTGCCGGACGCGAAGACGGTACGGAAGGGGAGCTGGACGGCCACGGCCGAGTTCTCCGCCGCCGGATTGAAAAAGAAGCAGAGAAGGAAGCAGCAGCATGTGCTGTCCGTGCTGGTGCGGCGGATGCAGCACGACATGGACGGCGCGTCCCTGGACACCCACAAGGCGGCCCGCGGGCTGACCGCCGCCTCCTTCAAGGGGGCCTCGCCGAAGGTGAGTTGGCGGATCCAGGGGGCCGCGGCGCCGGATCCCGTGCGGGGGCCGCAGAACAACGGCGGGCTGTACGGGGAGCGGGAGGGGTGGCATCTGCCCGGGTTCGCGGACGGCGGGTGGGAGGCGGCCGAACTTCCGCGCGCCGACAAGGGGATGGGGGTCACCTGGTACCGGACCGGGTTCCGGATGTCCGTGCCGGACGGGGTCGATGCTTCGGTGGGGCTGGTGCTGGAGGATGATCCGGCGCGTGCCTATCGGGTGCAGATCTTCCTCAACGGGTGGAACTTGGGGCAGTACGTCAATGACGTGGGGCCGCAGCACACGTTTGTGCTGCCGAGCGGGATCTTGCGGACGCGGGGCTCGAACACGTTGGCCCTGGCTGTGCTTTCGGATGGGACGAGCGAGTTCGGGCCCGGAGTTGTGCGACTGGAGTTGCTGGGGAGTGCGGCCGGAGGAGTGGAGGTTGTGGGGGTGGACTCCCCCGGCCGTTAGCTGCGGGCCGGTGGGGGCTGGTCGCGCAGTTCCCCGCGCCCCTAAAAGCAAGGGGCGCTGACCCTTAGGCCAGTCGGATCATGTTCCAGGACAAGGGTTCGAGAACGGCCGTCAGCGTGCCGTCGGTCAACGTCGTGCCCTCGGCCGGATGAGGGCTAACCCGCTCGGGTTCCTCCAGGGTGTTGCGGGCGTTCGCGTCCTCGTCCGACAGGACGCTGTGCTCCGTCACCGACGTCAGGTCCAGGCCGCCCAGGGCCACTTCCAGCGGCAGCGCCTCCGTCCGGCTGCGGTTCACGGCGAAGACGGTGACCGTGCCGTCCTCGGCCCTGACCGCCGTCGCGTGCAGGAGGCTCGTCTCGCCGTACTTCTTCGTGTCGTACGTCGGTGAGTCCACGCGTACGTCCAGGACCTGGCCCCTGCCGTACCGGGACGCCTGGGCGAAGGGGAAGAACGTCGTCTGGCGCCAGGCGGGGCCGCCGGGCTCCGTCATGATCGGGGCGATGACGTTGACCAGCTGGGCCAGGCAGGCGACCGTGACGCGGTCGGCGTGGCGGAGCAGGGCGATGAGGAGGGAGCCGAAGACGACGGCGTCCAGGACGCTGTAGTTGTCCTCCAGGAGGCGGGGGGCCTCGGGCCAGTCCCGCACGTCGGAGTTCTCGATCGCATGCCACTTCGAGGTGTACCAGACGTTCCACTCGTCGAAGGAGAGGTTGATCTTCTTCTTGGACTTCAGCCTGGCGCCCACGTGGTCACAGGTGGCGACCACGTTCTCGATGAAGGACTCCATGTCGACGGCGGAGGCCAGGAAGGAGTCGACGTCGCCGTCCTGGGGCTCGTAGTAGGCGTGCAGGGAGATGTAGTCGACCAGGTCGTACGTCTCCGCGAGGACCGTCGCCTCCCACTCGGCGAAGGTCGGCATGGACTGGCTGGAGGAACCGCAGGCGACCAGTTCCACGGACGGGTCCATCTGGCGCATGGCGCGGGCGGTCTCGGCGGCGATACGGCCGTATTCCCCGGCGGTCTTGTGGCCGGTCTGCCAGGGGCCGTCCATCTCGTTGCCCAGACACCAGACCTTGATGCCGAAGGGGTCCTTGTCGCCGTGGGCGGCGCGGAGGTCCGACAGGGTGGTTCCCGAGGGCTGGTTGGCGTACTCCTGGAGTTCCAGGGCCTCCGCCACGCCCCGCGTGCCGAGGTTGATCGCCATCATGGGCTCGGCCTGCGGGCCGACCTTCTTCAGGAAGGCGATGTACTCGGAGAGGCCGAACCGGTTGGTCTCCGTCGACCGCCAGGCAAGGTCGAGGCGGCGCGGGCGGTCCTCGACCGGGCCGACCGAGTCCTCCCACTTGTAGCCGGAGACGAAGTTGCCGCCGGGGTAGCGGAGGGTGGTGACGCCGAGTTCGCGGACCAGGTCGAGGACGTCGGTGCGGAGGCCTTCGGCGTCGGCCGTGGGGTGGGTCGACTCGAAGATGCCGGTGTAGACGCAGCGGCCTAGGTGCTCGACGAAGGAGCCGAAGAGGCGGGGGTTGACTTCGCCGATGGTGAAGGCGGGGTCGAGGGTGAAGCGGGCGGTGCGCAATGTTCGCCTTTCGGGGTGGGTGGTTCTCAATCGTGGGCGGGTGCGGGTGGGTGGGGGTTGCTCGCGCCCACGCGGCGGAGCCGCAAATGGACACAGCCCCGCGCCCCTGAAGGGGCGCTGCCCCTAGCTGAGTTTCGGCCAGCCGTTCTCTGTCCAACCCAGCCTGTTCAGGCCCAGCTTTGGCGTGCCGTTGTCGGCTGCGTCGTAGTAGTGGTACGCCAGCCAGGTCTTGCCGTGCGTGCGGAAGGTTGATTCGCCGCCCGGGCCTATGTACCTGCCGTGGCTCGCCAGCAGCAGGTCGCCGCCGCCCTCCAGCATCGGCGTGCCCGTGCTGTCGGCGTACGGGCCCGTCACCGACGTCGAGCGGCCCACCCTGATCTTGTAGGTGGAGTTCACTCCGGCGCAGCAGGCGTCGTACGAGGCGAAGAGGTAGTAGTAGCGGCCGTGGTGGAGGATCGAGGCGCCTTCGACGGCGTAGGGGGCGTCGGGGCGGGTGGCGAGGTGGGCGACCGGGGAACCCGGGACCGCCTTGCCGGTTCCGGGGTTCAGCTGGACCATGCGGATGCCCGTCCAGTACGAGCCGAACGCCATCCACAGCTTGCCGTCGGCTCGGGTGATCGCCGGGTCGATGGCGTTCCAGGAGTCCGTCGTCTCCGACGAGAACGCCCTGCCGTGGTCGGTCCAGGTGCCGGGGAGGCCCGTCGGGGAGGTGGCCACGCCGATCGCGGAGTGGTTGGTGCCCCAGGAGGAGACGGCGTAGTAGAGCCAGTAGCGGCCGTCGCGGTAGGAGAGGTCGGGGGCCCAGGGGTCGGCGGTGGAGTTGTAGTCGTACCACCAGCTCGGCGGTGTGGTGAACGCGTTGCCCGCGTCGGTCCAGTCGCGGAGGTTCGTGGAGAGGCGGGCGCCGATGATGCCGCCGGTGGAGTAGGCGACGTACTGGCCGTTCCCGAGCCGGTGGACGGTGGGGTCGTGGATGATCTGCTGGCCGGTGAGGGGGAGCGGGTCGGGGTAGGTGGGGTCCGCGGAGGCGGTGGTGGGGAGAAGGGCCATTGCCGCGGCCGCGAGCAGGGCGGCGAGTCTGGGAAGTCGCTTCAACTCCGGCTCCTCACTGGCCGGCCAGGCCCGTGTGGGCCACGCCGCGCACGATCTGGCTCTGGAAGAAGACGAACACGATGATCAGCGGGAGGCCCGCGATCAGGCCGCCGGCCATCAGCTGCGGCCAGACGATACCGAAGGCGTTCTGCACGGTCGCGATGCCGTTCGGCATCGTCATCAGGTCGGGGTTGTTGGTCACCATGTACGGCCACAGGAAGTTGTTCCAGGAGGCTATGAAGGTGAAGATGCCCACCGCCGAGAGGGCCGGCTTGGAGAGGGGGAGGACGATCGTGAAGAAGATGCGCCAGCGGCCGGCGCCGTCGATGAAGGCGGCCTCCTCCAGCTCCTTGGGCAGGGACTGGAAGAACTTGTAGAGGATGTAGACCATCGCGGCGGGGGCGCACTGGGGGAGGATCATGCCCCAGTAGGTGTCCACCATGCCGAGCGACTGGACCGTGGTGAACAGCGGGACGCCGAGGATGGCCGGGGAGAACATCAGGCCCGCCATGGTGAGCGAGAGCAGGACGCCCTTGCCGCGGAACTCGGTGCGGGCGAAGCCGTATCCGGCGAGGGACGCGACGAGCAGCACGACGAAGGTCACGCAGACCGAGACGACGACCGAGTTGACGAACCAGTCGGGGATGTTGCCGGCGTCGAAGATGCCCTTCCAGGAGTCCCAGGTGACATGGTCCGGGATCCAGTGCGGGGAGGCGACGGACTCGGTCGAGGTCTTGAGCGAGGTGGACAGGGCCCAGAAGAGCGGGGCGATCCAGAGGAGGGAGAGGGCGGCGGCGATCGCCGTGAGGGCGATCTGGGCCGGGGTCCAGGTGGAGCGCGGCTTGCGGAACGGGGGTGTCGTGGTGCTCATCGGGTGGCCTCCTCGCGGGTGCGCAGCAGCCACATCCGGGCCAGGGCGACGGCCGCGACGATGATGAAGAGGATCATGGAGATCGCGGATGCGTAGCCCACGCGGTAGCTGGTGAAGCCCTGCTCGATCATGTACTGCACGAAGGTCCGGGTGGAGTTCTCGGGTCCTGAGCCGAACTGGAACATGATGACGACCTGGTCGTAGACCTGGAGCGAGGCCAGGATCTGGAGCGCGACGACCAGACCGGTGATGTTGCGCAGGTTGGGGACCGTGATGTGGATCATCCGCTGGAAGGCGTTCGCGCCGTCCAGTTCGGCCGCCTCGTAGAGGTGCTGGGGGATGTTCTGGAGGGCGGCCAGGTAGAGGAGGAAGGAGAAGCCGACGGTCCACCACAGGGTGGCGATGACGCTCGCGAGCAGGGCCGTGGACTTCTGGGTGAGCCAGGGGGTGTCCAGGCCGAGGGTGTGGTTGACCAGGCCGTTGACCGGCTGGAAGAGCCACCACCAGAGGTTGGCGACGACGGCCGACGGGAGCAGGAACGGGGCGAAGAAGCAGAACCGCCACAGCCACTTGAAGTGGACGGTGTGGTGGGCGATCAGCGCCATCAGGAGTGCCATGACGACGATCAGCGGGACCACCCAGAGGGTGAACCTGACGCTGTGCCACAGGGACTGCCAGACCAGGTCGTCCTGGAGGGCCTCGCGGTAGTTGTCCAGGCCGATGAAGCTGGTGCGGTCGCCGGAGATGTTGGCGTCCGTGAAGGACAGGTACAGGCCGCGAACGATGGGGACCAGGACGAAGAGGCCGTACAGGACGAAGAACGGGGTGACGAACCAGCCGCCGTGCTGGAGGCGGCGGCCCCAGCGCAGGCGCAGGGTGTCGGCGCCGGTGGCGGTGCGCGCCACGCGCGGGGCGGCGGGGACGGCCGTCGTGGAGGCGGTGGAGCTCATGCGCCGGCTCCCTTCAGCTCCTGGGCGGCGGTCCTGCCGTCCATCGGGTTCTTCGAGGCCAGCAGGGCCTCCACGGCGCTCTTCATGGCGCGGGCGGTGGCGTCCGGTTTGGTGGAGCCGAGGTTGGAGCCGGCGATGAGCGGGCCGACCCGCTTGGAGAGGGTGCCGGTGGAGCCGGCGAACCAGATGTGCGGCTCGGTGGCGAGGTGCCCCATGGCGTCCTGGGAGTACTCGCGCTGCGGCGAGAGCTTCGTGTACGCCGGGTCCTTGAAGGTCGGCAGATAGGCGGGGACGTGGCCGCCCTGGGCCCAGGTCGCCGCGTTCTTCACCAGGTAGGCGGCGAGCGCGTAGGCGCCCTCGTCGGCGGCGCCGCCGCGGTCGGCCTGGTGGGGCAGGACGAAGGAGTGGGACTCGGCGTGGGTGCCGGGGGTGCCGAAGACCGGGGGCAGGGGCGTGGCGCCGTAGTCGATCTTCGCGGGGGTGTAGACCGGGACCGACCAGTCGCCCTCCCAGACGAAGGGGGCGCCGGCCAGGAACATCGCGGCGTCGTCCGAACCCGCGATCGCGTAGCCGTCGGTGACGTGCTTGCGGAGGAACTCCAGGACCCGGGTGGCCTTGTCGGTGTCGAAGACGACGCCGGTCTGGTCGGCATTGAAGTAGCCGCCGCCGAGCTGCTGGTAGAAGGCGACGAAGAACCACCAGGAGAAGTTCTGGTCGTTGGCGTGCATGCCGAGGGTCTGCAGGCCGCCCCTGACCTTCGACTTGGCGGCCTTGAGCATGGCGAACCAGTCGTCCTCGGAGGTGGCGTGCGGCAGCCTGCCGTCCGCGTCGAGCAGGCCCGCCTTCCGGCAGACGTCCTTGCGGTAGAAGTTCAGCTGGACGTGGACGTCCAGGGGCAGGGCGTACAGCTCGCCGCCGACGACGCCGCGTTTCCACAGGGTGGGGTTGAAGTCGGCCTCGCGGACGCCGTGTTCGGCGAGGAGGCCGATGTCCCAGGGGTCGAGGAGGCGCCCCGGTGCGAAGCCGGTGACCCGGCCCTGGTGCATGACGGCCAGGTCGGGGGCGCGGTTGCCGGCGGCCGCCATGGCGAGCTTGGTGTAGTAGGGGTCGCCCCAGGTGAGCGTGGACGCCTTGACGTCCGTGTCCGGGTGGGCCGCGTGGAAGGCGTCCACCATGGCCTGCATGTTGGCGCCGTCGCCGCCGGAGAAGAGGTTCCAGTAGCGGACGCGGGTGCGCGCGCTCGATGTCAGTGCGTCGGCGCCGGTGCCGAGGGCCGCGAAGCCGAAGCTCGCCGCCACCGCCAGCCCGCTTGCCGTGCCCAGTAGTTGCCTGCGACTGAGGCCAGGTCGTCCCATTGCCTGCCCTTACCTCCGGGATCCGTCGTGCTCGTGATCGCGCCCGTAACCCTTGTTCGAAATATCGGCTCATGCTCGTAACTTCGAACGGGACCGTAAAATCGAAGCGCTTGCGCGTCAATGGGTCCGGCGTGACTTTCCTGTATCGAGCAGTTGTTCTCGCGTGAACTACCGCTCGAACTACCGCCCCCGGACGCGTAGTCTCGGACGGGCCAACGCAGCGCGGTGACCGCCGTCGGGGCGGTGCGAAGGGGGAGCGATGGACTTGGCCGGCGCGCGGCACCGGTGGGCCCGGATCGCCGCGAGGCTGCGGCGCTCCCGGCCGGACACGGGGACACGGCGCCCCCGGCCGACCGCGGAGATGCGCCGGCTCGCCGCCGGCCTCACCGCCGCCGTCCGCGCCAGACCCCGGACGCCCGCCGGCGTACGGGAGTTGTGCGGGGCGCTGTGCGCGGAGATGAGCCTCAGACGCGAGGGCCGGCCCGTCGAGCTGCGTTTCGAACGGTTTCCCGACGAGATCGAGGTCACCGGACTGTGGGTGGAGTTCCAGGACTTCGACCTGGTGATCGTCGAGGAGCGGGCCGAGGCCGTACAGCAACTGGTCATCCTGGGCCATGAGCTGTGGCACATGCACGCACGTCACACGCATCATCACGCGGCCGCGGCGAACGCCTTCGCCGGGCGGCCGGGCTGGGACTCCGTCGCCCTGACCGTGGCCGCCCGCAACGGCTCCCGGGAGGCCGACGAGGCCGCGGCCGACGACTTCGGCCACCGCCTCGCGGCCGCGCTCCGGCCCCTCCTGCCCGGCCGGGGCGGCGAGACTCCGCCCGATCCGGTCCAGCGGTCCCTCGGCTACCGCGGGCGTGGTGGAGCGGCACGGTGACGCCGACCTCGTCCGCGCTGGAACCCGCGCGGTTCCTCAGCGACTTCTACATCTCCTTCTGGATCCCCACCGCGGTGCTGACCACCGCCCTGGTGATCAAGCTGCCCACCATCATCCGGCTCTGGCGCGACCCGCTGCTGCGTGCGGTCGGCGGCCTGCTGCTGCTCGCCTGCGGGGTGTTCGTGTTCTGCACCCCGTCGACGATCGCCGCCGTGAACCGGTGGACCGGCGTCCCCAACATCTCGGCGCCCTGGTGCTATTCGCTGATCACCGCGTTCTGCGGCTCCTGTCTGCTGCTGATCATCGCCTGGCGCAACGGCCTCTCCGACCGCTCGGCCGCCACCCGGCGGGCGATGCGCTGGGTGGTCGCCGTCTACTCCGGGGTGATCGCCGCCCTGTGGCTGCTCTTCGCGCTCGCCGACGCGCCCGTGGAGCGGCTGCAGGACCTGGACACGTACTACGCCAACACCCCGTTCATGCGCGAGGAGATCCTGCTCTACCTCGTCGCCCACTCGATCGCCTGCTTGATCACCTCATGGCTGATCTGGAACTGGGTACGCACCGAGGGCCTCGACGCCTGGCTGCGCTGGGGACTGAAACTGCTCGGCGTCGGCTACGTCCTGAACCTGATGTTCGACGCGGTCAAGCTGGTCGCGGTCGGCGCCCGCTGGTGCGGCCGCGACCTGGACTGGCTCAGCACCGACCTGGCCCCGCCCGTCGCCGCCCTGTCCGCGATCAACATCGCCGTCGGCTTCATCCTCCCGCACGCCGGCCAGTACCTGCACGACCGCTGGCGGGTCCGGCTCGCCCACCGCGAGCTGCGGCCGCTGTACCAGCTGACCCGGACCGTGCATGGCGACGGCGTCCCCTTCGTCCTCCGCGCCACGCCCGAGCTGCGGCTGACCAGGCGCGAGACCTTCATCCGGGACGTACTTC
Source organism: Streptomyces sp. GbtcB6 (assembly GCF_019091475.1). Taxonomy (NCBI): domain Bacteria; kingdom Bacillati; phylum Actinomycetota; class Actinomycetes; order Kitasatosporales; family Streptomycetaceae; genus Streptomyces; species Streptomyces sp. GbtcB6. The sequence goes on from NZ_JAGXJL010000016.1 coordinate 194,584, forward strand.
TGCCCCTCACCCGGCACATCGACGAGGACCTCGACCGGCGCTCCTACGACGCCGCGGTCGACCTCGGCCACCCGCCCGACCGGGCCCGGGCGCTGGCCTCCGCGGTCAGCATCCTGGACGCCGTCGACACCCGGGGCCACACCCCCGAGCCCGCCGACACGGCCGGCGGCCCGGACGCCACCCACCTCCTCAAGGAGATCGGGGCGGTGTCCCGAGTCCTGCGCCACCCCGACGAGATCGAGGCGGTCCGCATGCGTGCGGCCGTCAAAGCCATCCCCGCAGAGAGCGCCGTCCATGAGTAATCGCACCGCTGTCGTCCTCGGCGGCTCCCTCGCCGGCCTGCTGGCCGCCCACGCCCTCGTGCCGTTCGCGGACCGGGTCGTGGTCGTCGAACGGGACGCGCTGTCCGCCGGCCCCGAGCCGCGCAAGGGGCTCCCGCAAGCCCGGCACGTCCACCACCTGTGGTCCGGCGGGGCACGCGCGCTGGAGGAGCTGCTGCCCGGCACTGTCGAGCGGCTGCGGGCGGCGGGCGTGCGGCGGCTGCCGGTGACCACGGACATGGTGGCGCTGTCCCCGCAGGGCTGGTTCCGGCGCTGGGACGAGTCTGCGTTCGTGCTGCCGTGCAGCCGGGACCTGCTGGACTCGGTGGTACGCGAGCAGGTGCTGGCCGACGACCGGATCGAACTGCTGCCACGCACCGAGGCGGTGGCGCTGACCGGCACGCACCTCGCGGTGACGGGGGTACGGCTACGAGCGCTCGACGGCGGCGAGGAGCGGGAGCTGGCCGCCGGGCTGGTCGTCGACGCGACCGGCCGCGGCTCCCGCACGCCGGCCTGGCTGACCGAACTCGGACTGCCCGCACCCGCGTTCCGCGAGGTCGACTCCGGTATCGCCTACGCCAGCCGGCTGTTCCGGGCCCCCGAGGAGGCCACCCGGACCAGTTTCCCCATCGTCCACCTCCAGGGCAGCCCGCAGGGCAGCCGTCCGGGCCGCGGCGGCGTTCTTATGCCGATCGAGAACGGCCGGTGGCTGGTCACCCTGTACGGCCGCGGGGACGGCTCACCGGGCGCGGACGCCGACGACTTCCTGAGGTACGCCCGGGAGGAACTGGCCCACCCCGTCATCGCGGAACTCCTCACGAACGCCGAGCCGTTGACCGGCGTCACGGTGACGCGCACGACGGCCAACCGGCGCCACTTCTACGAGCGCATGCAGGCCTGGCCGGAGAACCTCGTCGTACTCGGCGACGCGGTGTGCGCGCTGAATCCGGTGTACGGGCACGGGATGTCGGTGGCGGCACAAGGGGCGCTGGCGGTACGGAATGTGATGCAGCGTCATGGCTGGGCTTCGCCCGGACTCGCCTCCTCACTCCAGAAGGCGGTGAGTCGGCCGGTGCGGGCGGCGTGGGATCTGTCGACGGGGCTGGACGTGTTCTACCCGGGCGCGACGGAGGGCGGGCCGACGCTGCGGGAGCGGTTGGCGCAGGCGTACGTGGGGCGGCTGATGTACACGGCGACCGGCAACGGGCGGATCGCGCGGCGGGTGACGGATGTGACGGCGCTGGAGCGGGGGGCGGAGGTGCTGATAGCGCCGAGTGTGGTGCTGGCGACGGTGATGGGGCCGCTGAAACCGGCTTTGACCGGACCGCCGTTGACTGCGGAGGAGCTGAAGGCGGCGGGGGTTCTGTAGCACCGGCAGGCTGTCGCGAAGCGCCCCGTAAGGGGCGCGGGGAACTGCGCGACCAGCCCCCACGCACCCGCAGACGAAGAACGCCCTCCAAGCAACCGCTAGCCCTGGAACGCCGGTTGGGCCACGCCCTTCCCCGCGCCCGCAATCACCAGCAGCGAACCCGCCGTCGGATGCGGCCGGTCCAGCCCCACCCGGGCCGTGGTGACGTACAGGTCGGTCAGGTCGGCGCCCCCGAACGCGCAGGCCGTCGTCAGCGATGCCGGCAGGCTGATCACACGGTCCAGCTCGCCGTCAGGCGTGTAACGGCGTACCGCTCCCCCGCCCCACAGCGCCACCCACACACAGCCGTCCGCGTCGACCGTCAGGCCGTCGGGGAAGCCGGCGCTCTCCTCGATCGTCACCAACGGGCGGCGGTCGACCGGGAGTCCGTCGGCGTAGTCGAAGACGTCCACCCGGCGGGTCGGCGTGTCGACGTAGTAGACGCGGCGGCCGTCCGGGCTCCAGCCCGTGCCGTTGCTGACCGTGACGTCCGGCAGCAACGTCGTCACCGTGCCGTCGGGCGACACCCGGGAGAGCGTGCCGCCCCCGGTCGCCTCGTCGTAGCGCATCGTGCCGGCCCACAGGGAGCCGTCGGGGGCGACGGCCGCGTCATTGGCACGGCGGCCGGGGACCGGCTCTCGGTGCAGCCAGCGGAACGTGTCGTCGGGGTCGAGGAGGCCGACGCCGTCCCGGAGGTTGAGGACCAGGCCGCCGCCCGCGCGCGGCTTGACCGCGCCGACGTGCTGCTCGGTGGTGCGGGTCGTACGGCGTCCGGTGGCCGGGTCGTACGTGTTGATGCGGGAACCGAGGACGTCGATCCATATGAGGCGGCCGGTCGCCGGGTCCCACGTCGGGCCCTCGCCGAGCGTCGCCTCCGCCGCGACCGCGACCTCGTACGCCGTCGTCGTCATGCCACGCTCCGGTGGCCGAGGCGCTCGGAGAGTTCGGCGGCACCCTTGGCCGCGAGCTGCTCCAGCTCGTCCCGGCGCTCGTCGCTCCAGCGGATCATCGGGACGGAGATGGACAGGGCCGCGACGACCTGGCCGGTGCGGTCGCGGACCGGCGCGGCGACACAGGACACGTCGGGGTTGGACTCGCGGCTCTCCACGGCGATGCCGCGCGCGCGGATCCCGTCGAGGGCCTCGCGCAGGGCGCCCGGCTCGGTGATGCTGTTCGGGGTCATCGCGACGAGGTCGGCGTCGTCCGGGATGCGCGCGGTCAGCTCCGGCTCCGGCAGCGAGGCCAGCAGCATCTTGCCGACCGAGGTGCAGTGGGCGGGCAGCCGGCGGCCGGCGGCGGAGACCATGCGGACCGCGTGCGTGGAGTCGACCTTGGCGATGTAGATGACGTCGGTGCCTTCGAGGATCGCCACGTGGACGGTCTCGTCGCAGGTCTCGGCGACGGACCGGGCGACCTGCTGGCCCTCGGCGGCGAGGTCGAGCTGCTCGGCGTACCGGCTGCCGAGCTGGTACGGACGGACACCGAGCCGGTAACGTCCGGGCTGTCCGGGTACGGGCACGATGTACGACCGGGCGGAGAGCGTGGTCACCAGCTCGTGCACGGTGGTCCGTGGCAACTGGAGTCTGCGCACTATGTCGGGGGCGGAAAGAGTCCCGTCCCCGTCGAGGAAGAGCTCAAGAATGTCGAGAGCCCGGGTCACGGCAGGCACGAGGCGTCCCACGTCCGGCCCCCTCCCTTGGGTCTAGGCGCCAGATATCGGTGCGGCGCGCGTCGGAGCTGCGGAGCCGTTCGAGATATCAACAGGCGATCGGCATGACGAACACAGGCTAACCATCGGGGATTCCGCGGGCAATGGCCGGGAACCAGCCGTACGCAAGCACGTGCACCACATGTGCACCATGGGTGCCATGCAACTGGACTTCCAGCTGGTGCTGCTGCGCCGCATGGCCGACCACAACCCGGACCTGGTCGAGGACGCCCGGCGCACGCTGGGCGCGTCGATCGCGGACATGCGGGAGGCCAACAAGCGTTGGCAGGCGATGGCCCGGTCACCCCGCTCCCGGTCCGCCGCGGCCCGCTACCGCTCGGTCCTCGGCCCGCCCGAGTCGGAGACGAAGCGGACCGTGGGCGACCTGGAGTGCACGGCCTGGCAGTGGCCGCTCCCCCTCTGGCCCACCCTCCGCTTCGAGGTCATGGCCGGCCCCGGCGGCGCGGTCTGGAACGAGTGGCTGGTCCGCGCCCCCGGCGCCCCGGCACCGAGGCTGGAGACCTTCGACGACCTGGCCCCCTGGTCCTGCACGGTCGACGAGGCCGCCCGCGCCTTCGCCCCCGCCCGCCCCCTGGAGGGCACGGCCCCGACCCGCTGGGGGCTCACCTTCAAGGTGCCCGACGGCCGTCAGGTGGTCGCCGAGTTCACCTGGGGCCTGCTCCAGCGCACCGCGGTCATCGACGAGCCGCGCTGAGGATCGCCGCCGCCACCCCGGCCACCGATCCGGGGTGCAGGAACAGGAACAGGTTCGGCTCGACCAGCTCCAGCTCCATCACCTGCGGCTGCCCGTCCGCCCCGTCGACCAGGTCCACCCGGGCGTACAGCAGCTCGGGCGACTCCGGTACGGCGGCCAACGCGCGCTCCGCCACCGCGAGTTCGGCCGGGGTCGGGGTCCACCTCGCCAGCTCCGGGTGGGCGACCTTGGCCGCGTCGTACGCCGTGCCCGGCGTGAGCACGGCCCGCTTGCGGCTGGCGTGCAGCAGCCGCCCGCCGAAGAACTGCAGCGCCCGCTCCCCGCTGACGTCGATGCCGGAGACGTACGGCTGGACCATCGCGGTCAGCCCCTCCTCGTGCATCCGGGCCAGGTGCCGTACGGCCGTCCCGTGCTCGGCGGGCGTGTAGCGGGCGGCGAACCGGGCGCCGGCGCCGAAGGTGGGCTTGACGACGAAGTCGCGGTCGGCGGGCAGCTCGGCAGCCTGGTCGCCGGGGGCCAGGTCGCCGGGGGCCAGATACCGGGTCGGCACGACCGGCACACCGGCCGCCGCGAGATCACCGAGATACCGCTTGTCGGTGTTCCACCGCACGACCTCCGCCGGATTCGCGATCCGGGTCGCCTTCCCCACCCGCTCCACCCACGGCAGGAACTCGTCGGTGCGCCAGCTGTAGTCCCAGGTGGAGCGGATGACGACCAGGTCGTGGTCGCCCCACTCCGCCTCGGGGTCGTCCCACGGACGGGCGACGGCCTCGGCCCCGGCGTCGGCCAGCGCCCTCAGCAGTACCGGCAGGTCCTGGTCCTTGCTCGGTTCCGCGCCGGGGTCGTAGGTGGCGAGGGCTATGCGGGGCACGGCTGGGGCTCCCTTGGCTGTCGACGGCTGTGTTCTTTCGGCAGGCTAACGGGATCGCCATTGACCTTCACCTTCGGTGAAGCCCCAGCATCGGTGGCGGACGTCGAGAAACGCGAGGTACGGGCATGGAGACGGCATGGAGTGGCTGACCATCGGGGCCTTCGCGAGGGCCTGCCGGCTGTCGCCGAAGGCGTTGCGGCTGTACGACGAGCTGGACCTGCTGAAGCCCGCCCGGGTCGACCCCGAGACCGGCTACCGGTACTACGCCGAGGCGCAGCTGGAACGCGCCCGGCTGGTGGCCTGGCTGCGGCGGCTGGGCATGCCGCTGGCGCGGATCCGCGAGGTGTGCGCGCTGCCCGCCGGCCCGGCCGCCCGGGAGGTGCGGGCGTACTGGGCCCGGGTCGAGGCGGAGACCGCCGTACGGCGGGACCTGGCCGCGTTTCTCGTCGACCACCTGTCCGGAGAATCGAGAAGGGACACGACGAAGATGCTGGAATTGCGTTACGCCGCCCATTCGGACCGGGGGCATGTCCGGCCGTCCAACCAGGACACCGCGTACGCGGGGCGCCGGCTGCTGGCCGTCGCCGACGGGTGCGGGCCGGCCGGGGAGTCGGCCAGTGCCGCCGCCGTGGCGGCGCTGAAGCCCCTGGAGGACGTGGAGCTTTCGGCGGGGAACGTGCTGAATCTCCTGGAGGACGCGGTGCGTTCGGCGGGCGAGGCCGTGCGGCAGGTGGCGGAGGGAAGTGCGGAGGTCGGTACGACGCTCACCGCGCTGCTGTGGACCGGGTCCCGGCTGGCCCTCGTGCACATCGGGGACTCGCGGGCGTATCTGCTGCGGGACGGGGAGCTGTTCCGCATCACGCACGACCACAGCGTGGTGCAGTCCCTCATCGACGAGGGCCGGCTGACGCCGGAAGAGGCCGAGAGCCATCCGCAGCGGATGCTGCTGGCGAAAGCCCTGCCGGGCGGCGCCTCCGACACCCCGGACCTGAAACTGCACGAGGCCCGGGCCGGCGACCGGTACCTGCTGTGCTCGGACGGCCTGACCAGGGCGGTCTCCGACGAACGGATCCGGGAGCTGCTGAGCGGGGGCGAGCCGGCTGACGCGGTACGGGTACTGGTCGAGGCGGCCAACGCGGCGGGCGGGGACGACAACGTGAGCGCGGTCGCAGCCGACGTCGTACCGCCCACCCACCCACCCGTCTCGGTCGGATAGGAGGCTGAGGAAAAACCGGATCCGATCAGGGCAGAGGGCATGACGGGGAGGCGCCGGTCTCGATCGGCCGCAAGGCCCCCGTCTCCGTCGGCCGCAAGGCCCGGGACGGGCCGGGACAGAGCCATTGGCGGCCGGGACAAAGCCAGGGGCGAGCCGGGAAAGCCGGGGGCGAGCCGGGAAAGCCGGGGGCGAGCCGGGAAGGCCGGGGGCAGGCCGGGAAAGCCGGGGGCGAGCCGGGAAAGCCGGGGGCAGGCCGGGAAAGCCGGGGGCGAGCCGGGAAAGCCGGGGGCGAGCCGGGAAAGCCGGGG
>NZ_JAGXJL010000016.1:201229-230076 GCF_019091475.1 Streptomyces sp. GbtcB6
AGCCGGGGGCGAGCCGGCAAGGCCGGGGGCAAGCCGGGAAAGCCGGGGGCAGGCCGGGAAAGCCGGGGGCGAGCCGGCAAGGCCGGGAAAGCCGGGGGCGGGCAGAAAGGGAGAGCGCCGCCTCCGGGGTCGCCCCGTCTCGGCCCATGGCCCCCGCTCCGCTCGGTAGAAAGTCGGCCATGACACTTCACGGCACCGATGCCCACGCCGGTCTCCCCGGTCTCCCGCCCCTCGTCCGGCGTGCGCTCGATGCCGCCCGGGCCCAGTCGTTCCCCTACTCCTGCCGGCCCGAACAAGGGCGGTTGCTGCAGGTGCTGGCCGGTGGGGTCGGCGGGCGGATCGGGGAGACCGGGACCGGGGTGGGGGTGGGGCTCGCGTGGCTCGCGTCGGGGGCCCGGGCCGGTGTGCGGCTCTTCAGTGTGGAGCGGGAGCCGAAGCGGGCCCGGGCGGCCGCCGAGGTGTTCCGCGACCGGCCCGACACCACCGTGGCCTGCGGGGACTGGCAGGACATCGCGGCGTACGGGCCCTTCGAACTGCTCGTGCTCGACGGGGGCGGGCAGGGGAAGGTGCCCGGGGACCCGGCCGCCGACGTCGAGCGGCTGCTGGTCCCCGGTGGCACGGTCGTCGTCGACGACTTCACCCCCTCCGACCGGTGGCCGCCCCGGTTCGGCGGGGACGTGGACCGGGCGCGGCTGCACTGGCTGGAGCATCCGGCGCTGCGGGCGGTGGAGGTGCGGCTCGCGCCCGATCTGTGCGCGGTCGTCGGGACGCGGCGGCTGTGACGGGTCACGGGCGGGCCCCGGCAGTGTGATCAAGGTCGTGGTGCGGAGCGCGAGTGGGGTGGCCTCGGAGGGTGGTGGCTGGTGTAGGAAGGGGCTGTCGAGGTTCCCATCGGTGAGGAGTCGTCGCGTGTCCCTTCTGTTTCCGGCCCTGGTGGACGGTCCGGGCGAGCGGATTGCCCTGCGGTTCGGTGCACGGTCGTTGACGTACGGGCAGCTCGCCGCCGCGGCCGGCGCCGTCGCGGGCCGGGTCGGGGACGCCGACCGGGTCGCGGTGTGGGCGACGCCGGAACTGGAGACGGCCGTCGCCGTCGTCGGCACCCTGCTCGCCGGCCGGGCGGCCGTACCGCTCAACCCCAAGTCGGGCGAGAAGGAACTCGCGCACATCCTCTCCGACAGCGCGCCGGCCGCCGTCCTGGCCGCACCCGGCGCCGAACTCCCCGCCGCGCTCGCCGGGTTGCCGCGCATCGACGTCGACACGCACGCCACCGGCCCGCTGCCCGAGGACCGCACCACCGAAGCCGACCCCGCCCTCGTCGTCTACACCTCCGGCACCACCGGCCCGCCCAAGGGCGCCGTCATCCCGCGCCGGTCGCTCGCCGCCACCCTGGACGCGCTCGCCGACGCCTGGCAGTGGACCGGGGACGACGTGCTGGTGCACGGTCTGCCGCTGTTCCATGTGCACGGGCTCGTGCTGGGGATCCTCGGGCCGTTGCGGCGCGGCGGCTCCGTCCGGCACCTCGGGCGGTTCGACACCGACGGCGTCACCCGCGAGCTGAACGACGGCGCGACCATGCTCTTCGGCGTCCCGACCATGTACCACCGCATCGCCGAGGCGCTGCCCGGCGACCCCGAGTTGGCGAAGGCGCTCGGCCGGGCCCGGCTGCTGGTCTCCGGGTCGGCCGCGCTGCCCGTCCACGACCACGAGCGGATCGCGGCCGCGACCGGACGGCGGGTCGTCGAGCGGTACGGCATGACGGAGACCCTGATGAACACCAGCGTCAGGGCCGACGGGGAGGCGCGGGCGGGGACCGTGGGGGTGCCGCTGCCGGGCGTGGAGCTGCGGCTGGTCGAGGAGGACGGGACGGCGATCGCGGCGTACGACGGGGAGACCGTCGGCGAGATCCAGGTGCGCGGCCCGAACCTGTTCACCGAGTACCTCAACCGGCCCGACGCCACCGCGGCCGCCTTCACCGCCGACGGCTGGTTCCGCACCGGTGACATGGCGGTGCGCGAGCCGGACGGCTATGTGCGGATCGTCGGGCGCAAGGCCACCGACCTGATCAAGAGCGGCGGTTACAAGATCGGGGCCGGGGAGATCGAGAACGCGCTCCTGGAACATCCCGGGGTGCGGGAGGCCGCGGTCACCGGGGAGCCGGACGCGGACCTGGGCGAGCGGATCGTCGCCTGGATCGTCCCGGCCGACCCGCAGTCGCCGCCGCCCGCCGAGGAGTTGGCGAACCACGTCGCCGCGCGGCTCGCCCCGCACAAGCGACCCCGCGTCGTCCACTACCTGGACGCCCTCCCCCGCAACGACATGGGGAAGATCATGAAGCGGGCCCTCGGTGCCTGAGCCGACACCCGGGCCGGCATCCGGGCCGACACCCTCGCGACTCTCCGCCCGGCAGGTCCTCGGCCTCGTCACCGACCCCGGCAGCTTCGCCGAACTCCCGCACCCGGCACGGCAGTCGCCGCCCGACGGCCCGCTCGGCTGGCAGGGGTACGACGCCTCGCGCGCCCGCGCCGCCGAGCGCACCGGCGAGGAGGAGTCCGTCGTCGTCGGCACCGCACAGGTCGAGGGCACGGCGGCCGTACTGATCGCGTTCGAGTTCGGCTTCCTCGGCGGCTCGCTCGGCGAGCGGACCGGGGACCGGCTGGAGGCGGCGTACGTCCATGCCCGCGCCCACCGGCTCCCGGTCGTGCCGCTGGTCGCCACCGGCGGCAGCCGGATGCAGGAGGGCATGCTCGCCCTCTCCCAACTCCAGCGTGTGGCACGCCAGTCGGCGCTCACCCGGGAGGCGGGGCTGCCGCAGATCGCGGTCCTGCGCGACCCGACGACCGGCGGCGGCTGGGCCACCCTGGGGGCCGGCGCCGATGTCGTCCTGGCCCTGCCCGGCGCCCAGGTGGGCTTCGCCGGCTCCCGGGTCCGCCCGCCGGACGCCGATCCGGCCGCGTACACGGCCGAGGCGCAGTTCGCGGCCGGGGCGGCCGACGCCGTGGTGCCCCTGGAGGATCTGAGGGCAACGCTCGGGCTGTGGCTGCGGCTGCTGACCGCCCCCGCCCCGATACCCGCCGACCCGCCGGCCGCCCTCGGCACCACCGCGCTGCCGGCCACCGGCTGGGAAGCCGTCCGGCGTGCCCGCGCCCCGCACCGCCCGCGCGCCGACGCCTACCTGGACGCGTACTTCACCCGCCGGGTCGCCCTTGTCGGCGACCGGTGCGGCGGAGCGGATCCGGACGGGATGCTGTGCGGCTTCGGCGAGCGGGACGGCCGTGCGGTCGCCTTCGCCGCGCAGACCGGGACGGCGACCAGGCCCGCCGGGTACCGCACCGCCGCCCGTCTGATACGGCTCGCGGACCGGCTGGGGATCCCCGTGCTGACCCTCGTCGACACCCCGGGCGCCGCGAACGACGCCGAGGCGGAACGGCAGGGCGCCGGGGCCGCGATCGCGGAACTGTTCGGCGAGGTCGCGGCGGCCCGGACGCCGGTCACCACCCTCGTCATCGGCGAGGGCGGCTCGGGCGGGGCGCTGGCGCTGGCCGCGCCCGGCAGCACCTGGGCCACCCCGGACAGCTACTTCTCCGTCATCGCACCGGAGCTGGCGGCGGCGATCCTGAAGCGCTCCCCGGAGGAGACCGAGACCACCGCCGGCCAGCTGCGCATCCGGCCCCAGGACCTGGTGGAGCTGGGGGTGGTCCGGGGCATCGTGGGCCGTTCCCAGGACGGACCCGCCTGAGGCCGTCCGCTCTGCGGTCCGGCGAAACCCCCCATTCAGCCGCGCCCCGCCCGGCCCCTCCCCGCAGGCGCGCCGCTGCGATCCCCCGGAGGATGCGAAGCAGGCCGCCGACCGGCGGTGCCACCCCACACGGCCCGCGCACTCGGGAGGATCTGCCGTGACCGTCAGTCTGGAGCAGTTGCGCCGCTGCCATTTCGCCGTCGATCTGGGGGCCTCCCGCACCCGCGTGTATGTGAGGGGCATGGGCCTGGTCGTCGACCAGCCTTCCGTCGCCGCCGTGAACACCCGTACCGGCGCGCTGATCGCCGTCGGCGAGTTCGCGGAGAAGATGACGGGCCGTACGCCCGACTACATCCGTGTCGTGCGGCCCATCTCCGGCGGGACCATCGTCGACATCGAGATCGCCCAGCGCATGCTGCGCCACCTGCTCGGCGACAAGATCCGCCGGTCCCTGCGCCGCAAGCCCCGGCTGCGGGCGGCGGCCTGCGCCCCGCACGACGCCGACCCGCTGGCCCAGCGGGCGATCATCGAGACGCTGGTGGGGCTGGGGGCCAGGCGGGTGGAGCTGGTCGACACGCTGATCGCCGCGGCGGTGGGGTGCGGGCTGCCGGTGGAGCGGCCCGAGGCCAGCATGATCCTCGTCTGCGGGGCCGCCGCCACCCAGGTGGCCGTGCTGTCGCTGGGGTCGATCGTGTGCGCCGAGCGGCTGCCCGTCGGCGGTGAGGCCGTGGACCACGCGATCGTGCAGCACCTACGGCACGAGCACGAGCTGATGCTGCCGAACCAGTCGGTCCGGCCCCTGGAGCTGGCCCTGGACGGCAACGGCCTCACCCCGTACGGCCCGGCCTCCACCGAGATCCACGGGCGGGACGTGGCCACCGGGCTGGCCCGCAGCGTGCGGGTCGACACCGCCGCCGTACGCGATGCCATCCAGACGCCCCTCATGTCGGTCCTGGACGGGATCGGCAAGGTGCTGCGGGACTGCCCGCCCGACCTGGTCGCCGATCTCGCCGACCGCGGGATCATGATGGTCGGCGGCTCGGCGCTGCTCCCCGGCTTCGACCAGCTGCTGCGGGAGGCCACCGGCATGCCGGTGCACATCGCGGAGCGGCCGGACGTGTGCGCCGTCCAGGGCATCGGGGCGATGCTGGAGGGCCGGATCGAGCCCCTGGTGCTGGACCCGCTGGCCGCCTGAACAGCCACCTTCCGAGGCCGGGCACCGGTGTGAGTCGATGCGCCCCCTGCGCATCTTGTCGCCCCTGGATTAGGCTGGACTCACCGATGGTGACGGGAGGGGACGTTCCGTGACAGCCGATATCACCGAGTATCTCGACGAGGCGGCAGCGGTCCCCCGCCTCACCGTCACCCGTGTCGGCGTGACCGGACACCGTGCGCTCCCCCCGCCCGTCCTGCCGCTCGTCCGCTCGGCCCTGCGGCGTCAGTTCAGCCGCAGCGACGTGGCGTGGGAGGCCCTCAGCTGCCTCGCGGCCGGCGCCGACCAGCTGTTCGCGGACATCGCCCTGGCCCACGGCGTCCCGGTGACGGCCGTGATCCCCGGCATGGACTACGAGGCCCACCTGGGCGACGAGCAGGCCCGGAGCACGTACCGCAGGATCCTGCGGTCCTGTGCGAACCGCGTCGACCTGCCCCGCGAGCCGACGCACGAGCAGGCCTACTTCGCGGCGGGCTGCTGGATCGTGGACCACTCCGACCACCTGATCGCCGTTTGGGACGGCCGCCCGGCGCGCGGCCCGGGCGGCACCGGCGACGTGGTGGCCTATGCGCGGCGCAGGGGGGTGCCGGTGACGGTGCTGTGGCAGACGGGGGTGCGGCGGGACTGACGCCGAGCCGGCCCGCCGGTCGCGGGGCGGCCATGAGGGAGCGTCAGGTGCCGAAGCGCACCAGCCACTCCGTGTGCGCCGGGGACATCAGGCGCTCCGTCTCCCCCACCGCCTCGGCCCAGCCCGCCTCGGTCACCGTCGTGGCCATGGCGATCCGGGCGGTCTCCAGATCCTGTTCGATGAGGGAGTGGGCGTGCGTCAGCGGGCCGTGCCGTCGCACCTCCTGCCAGGCGACGCCCGCCGCGGCGGCCGCGCTGAGGAGCCCCGCGAGGTCGGCGCCGCCGAGCATGCCGACGGTCCGCAGCAGGGCGGCCGCGAGGGCGAACAGGGTCAGTGCCGCGGTGACGGAGGACCAGCGGGCGGCGGCGCGATGCGCGCGGACGGACCGGTTCTTGTACCAGACGGCCTGTTCCAGGAGCCGGTCGCGCAGGTAGAGGTCCCGGCGGGCCGCGTAGGACTTGGCCCGCTCGGCACGCATCCGCGGTGTGATCTGCCCCCCGCCCCGTTCCCCGGGGTCGCTGCGGGAGTCCTCCCAGCCGCATTTGCGCAGCTCGCGCAGGCGTTCTTCGACGCGCTCCGCGAAGACCGCGTCCGGGTCGGCGACATGGGAGTGGAAGGGGCCGCCGTGCACCATGTACTGCCAGGCCAGCGACTTCAGCAGCTCGGCGGCCGCCCGGTGCGCCTGCCAGTGGGCTCGGGAGCGACGGCGCGAGGTGCTCAGGCCGAGGGCTATCGTCAGCCCGTACAGCACGGCGGCGAGCACCGTCATGACGTGCCCTGACGCCTGCTCGGTCAGGACGGCGGCCGTGGTGGCCAGCAGAAGCAGCAGCAGATGCGTACGCACCGCCCGGAACGAGTCACTCTGATGGTGCAACGCCCACTGGTCGCTCACCTGGAACAGCGGCGGCAGGTCCCCGTCGCTCAGTGTGGTTCGAGGTACAGGAGTGACAGCCGCCCCCATGACGCCCCCTGGATTCGCTGCGCGCCCCCGACAAGCCTTCCGCGCGCCTCCGAAGACCAGCGTAAGAAGTCCCTGGGTGCGGAAACCAGTCCCACGCGCAAGTGAGGCATTTCTGATATATGGTTCCGCGTCAGCACGACCAGACTGGCGTGGAAGTCCGCAAATCCTTTGAGCCGCCGAGGAGTTGCGTGTGCGACAGTCACTGGGACGACAGCAGCTTCACCAATCCGAACTGGAGCTGAGAGACACCATGATCCTTTCGGTGACGCCGGCGAGGCGCCCTTCCCTCACCACGATCACTTCAGGACGCACACGCCTGAGGGACATCGGACCGCGCACGGCCGCCGCCGCGCGCACCGCGGGTCGCGTGACCTGCCCCGACAACCGTCCGGACCGACCCGTCACGTTCAACTCGGCCTGCTGAGCGAGGAGGGCTGACGTGAGGCAGAGCGCCGACGGGGCGGCAACAGCCGCAGGACGCCAGAGGCTTCCCGGCAGCCCACCTCTGGGACAGCTGGTCCTGAAGATCCACAGCAGGTGCGATCTGCTCTGCGACCACTGTTACGTGTATCAGCACGCCGACCAGAGCTGGCGGAACCGCCCGACCTACATCCGCCCGGAGACCGTGCGCGCCGTCGCCGGCCGGCTGGCCGAGTACGCCCGCTCGTGGGCCCTCGAGTCCGTCTCGGTGATCCTGCACGGCGGCGAGCCGCTGCTGGTCGGCCCGGCCCGGCTGCGGGACATCTGCGCGGAGCTGACCCGCACCCTCTCCCCGCTGACCGCGCTCGACCTGCGCATGCACACCAACGCGGTCACCCTGAACCGGCAACACCTGGACGTCTGCCGGGAGTTCGGGGTCCGGGTCAGCGTGTCGCTCGACGGCGACCGTGCGGCCAACGACCGGCACCGACTGGACCGCAGGGGCCGCAGCAGCCACGACCGTGTGGTCCGCGGCATCCGGCTGCTCCAGGAGCCCGAGTACCGCCACCTGTTCAGCGGGGTGCTGTGCACGGTGGACGTCGCGAACGACCCCGTCGCCGTGCACGACGCCCTCACCGAACTGGCCCCGCCGCGGATCGACTACCTGCTTCCGCACTCCACCTGGGACTCCCCGCCGCCCAACCCGGCCGGGGCCACCACGCCGTATGCCGACTGGCTGCTCGCGGTCTTCGACCGCTGGGAGCAGCAGGGCCGCCCGATGCCGGTGCGGACCTTCGAGTCGGTGCTCAGCACGCTGCGCGGCGGGCCGCCCCTGACCGAGGCGCTGGGGCTGGCGCCCAGCGACCTGGCCGTGATCGAGACGGACGGCGCCTTCGAGCAGGCCGACTGGCTCAAGACCGCCTACGCGGGCGCTCCCGAGACGGGGTACGACGTCTTCCGGCACGGTTTCGCGGAGTTCGCCGCGCACCCCGGTGTCCAGGCCCGGCAGGCGGGCCTCGACGGGCTCAGCGACACCTGCCGCCGCTGCCCGGTGGTGCGGTCCTGCGGCGGCGGCCTGTACGGGCACCGGTACAGCTCGGAGAACGGCTTCGACAACCCCAGTGTCTTCTGCGGCGATCTCCGGTCCCTGGTCGAGGGCGTCGCCGACCGGGTGACCGACCGCTCCTTCTCGCCCGCGGTGCTGGGCACGGCCCGACTCGCCTGGGCCCAGCTGGAGTTGGACCGGCTGCTGCTGCGCCGGGCGCAGGAGCAGCTGGCGGCCGAGCCGGACTGGGCGGACGCCTGGCGGCTGCTGCTGGCCCTGGACGCCGACCCCGGCACCGCCCCGCACCTGGACGAGGTGCTGGCGCACCCCTACGTGCGCACCAGCCTCCAGCGCTCCCTGCACGGCCCCGCCGACACGGCCCGGTTCATGGCACTGGCCGCCGCCGCGGCCCTGCGGGCAGGGGTACCGGCCACGCTGTCCTGGGACCAGCCCGGCACCCGGCTGCACCTGCCCACCTGGGGCACCTACCGCCTGGACGCCCCCGGCCGCATCGAGGTCACCGTGGCCCCGGACGCCTTCCGGGTACGCGGCGGCGGGCCCGACCCGGATCCCGCCGGGACCCGGGTCGGGCTCGACGGGGGCCCTGCCTCCGTGCGCTGGCGCCCGCTCGGCCGGGTGCTGGCCCAGGACGGCCCGCTGGTCGACGACGCGGACCCCTGTCGCGACTGCTATCCCGTCGCCGTCGCCCCGCCCCTGATGTGCGGCGAGTTCACGGAGCGGCTGAGCCGGGCCTACGAGCTACTGGCGAAGGAGGCACCGCGCCGGCACTCCGACCCGGACGTGTTCCGCCCCACCGTCCTCACCCCGCTGGAGGCGGGCAGCGGTCTGGTGCTCGGCGCCCACGGGTTCGGGGCGCTGGGCGTCGCGGTCGACGTGACACCCGAGGAGTTCGCCCGGGAACTCCCGCGCATCGGCCGCCGGGCCCGCCTCACCGCCCTGCGCGAGACGGCCGACCTGCACCGGCCGGGCAGCCCCGCGGGCGCCCTGCTGGACCTGGCGGACGAGGAACTCGGCCGGGAGGCGTACGACAGGGCGGCAGGCGCCCTCACCGCGCTCACCCTGCTGCCGGAGGACGAGCTGACCGAGACCGGTGCCGTGCTGCTGGCCCGCATGTGGTCGCAGTGGGCGGACCGTCCTGCCTGAACACGCAAGGATCCACATGTCCAGATATGACGGTCCTTTGTCCTGAAAGCAACCAACCGTATGGCGTGCGGTCGGGCACATTGTTGGTTCCGGCCGTAGGGCACCGTCGGCGGAGCAGGCCGACGGCCTGTCAGCGGACAGGGGGATGAGTGGGTACAGGCGAACGGGTGGAGGGCCGAGTTCCGGACCACCAGCCCTATTTCTTCCTGTCGTACGCCCACACCCCGCAGCGGGACCCGGCCGGCGGGGACCCCGATCACTGGGTGCGGGTGCTGTTCAACGATCTGTGCGGCCACATCATGGCGCTCACCGACCTGCCCGCGGGTTCCCCGGCCGGTTTCATGGACCGGGAGATGCGTTCCGGGGAGGGCTGGACCGAGAGGCTGAGCGAGAACCTCGCCGCCTGCCGGGTGTTCGTGCCGCTGTTCTCGCCGCGGTACTTCTCCAGCGAGATGTGCGGCCGCGAGTGGTACGCGTTCCACGAGCGGATGCCGAACGCCAGGGCCACCGGGACGGCCACCGCCTCGGCCGTCGTGCCCGCCCTGTGGAGGCGCGTCGACCGGCACGAACTCCCGGACTCCGCAAGGCACGTCCGCATCGAGGACCTCTCGTCCGGCGGAGGCTACCTCAGCAGCGGGATCTACGGGCTGATCAAGCTCAGCCGGCTGCGCGGCGAGTACGACGAGACCGTGTTCGGCCTCGCCGAGCGCATCGTGCGGGCGGCCCGCGACTCCGGGCCGGCGCCCGGACGCCCCCGGGACCACGAGAGCACGCCGAACGCCTTCGAACCGCGCGGCACCGGCCCCCGGCGCTTCCCCAGACCCCGTCCGGCGGACCCGTGTCCGCCGTCCGGCCCGGACGCGGGAGACGACCCCGGAGGAGAGGCATGACGGCCGCAAGAGACGGACGCATCATCACCTTCTACTCGTACAAGGGCGGCATCGGACGGACGATGGCGCTGGCCAACGTGGCGTGGATCCTCGCCGCCAACGGCAAACGGGTCCTCGCCGTGGACTGGGACCTGGAAGCCCCGGGGCTGGATCGCTTCTTCCATCCGTTCCTGGACCCCAATGTGCTCGCCGCCACCGAGGGCGTCATCGACATCCTCCAGGACTACGCCTGGGCGGCGACGGACGGCATCAGCCGCACGGGCCCCTGGCACCTGGAGTTCGCCGACGTCGAGCAGCACGCCGTCTCGCTCTCCCCCGAACGGCGGGGACTCGGCTTCGAGAACGGCGGCTCGCTCGACTTCCTCTCCGCGGGAAGGCAGTTCCGCGCCTACTCGGGCACGGCGTCCTTCCTGGAGTGGGACAACTTCTACGACCGCCTCGGCGGCGGCGTGTTCCTCAAGGCGCTGCGCGACAGCATGAAACGGTCCTACGACTACGTCCTGATCGACTCGCGCACCGGCCGGTCGGACACCGCGGACATCTGCACCCTCCAGATGCCCGACGTCCTCGTGGACTGCTTCACCCTCAGCGACCAGTCCATCGACGGCGCCGCCGAGGTCGCGCACAGCGTCGGCGACGAGCACCGCAGGCGGCGGATCCGGGTGCTGCCCGTGCCGATGCGCGTCGACGACGGCGAGAAGGACAAGGTCGAGGCGGGCCGCGCGGTGGCCCGGCTGAAGTTCGCCGGACTGCCGCAGGGGCCGGACGGGGAGTTGCTGAGCGCCGACGAGGTCACCGCCTACTGGGGCAGCGTCGAAATACCGTACAAGCCGTACTACGCGTACGAGGAGACCCTCGCCGTCGTCGGGGACAAGAAGGGCGACCCCAAGTCGCTGCTGGCCGCCTTCGAACGGCTCACCGCGGCCGTGTCCGACAACGAGGTCACCGCGCTGCCGCAGATCCCGGAAGCGGTGCGGCTGCGCAGCCGGGACGCGTTCGTCCGGCGCCGGCCGCAGGCCACCGGAGCGCGGGTGACCGTCGTGTACGCGGCGGAGAACCGGATGTGGGCCGACTGGATCGAGTCGCTGCTGAAGCGGGCGGGCTGCACCGTCACCCTGCACGACCTGGTCACCGGACCGCTCGGCAGTCCCGCCCCCGGCACCCGCGCCCTGGTGCTGTGGTCCAAGGCGCTGTACGAGTCCCGGCACACCGCGAGCCCGCCGGGCCCGGCCACCGGCGCCGACGGGCCGCCCGGATCGCTGATACCGGTACAGGTGGACGAGGTCCGGCCGCCGGTGTCGTACCAGCACCAGTCCGACCTGGTCGACCTGCACGGACTCGACGAACCGGGCTGCGAGGCCGCGCTGCTCGGCGCGCTCGGACTGCCCGGGCAACTGCCGGCGGGCGGACCGGCGGCGACCCGGTTCCCCGGCCATGTCCCCGACCACTGGAACGTGCCGCAGCGCAACAGCACCTTCACCGGCCGCGGTTACCTCCTCGAAAGGGTGCGGGAGCAGTTGCGCAGCGGCATGACCGCCGTACTGCCCGGGCACCAGGTGCTGTTCGGGATGGGCGGGGTCGGCAAGACGCAGATCGCGCTGGAGTACGTGCACCGTTTCAGCGCCGACTACGACCTGGTGTGGTGGGTTGCGGCCGAGAACATCGACAACGTGGTGGCCTCGCTCGCCGAACTCGGCTCGCGCATCGGCGCGCCCGGCGGCGAGGACATGGCGCTGACCGGCAAGGAAGCCGTACGCATGCTCTCCCGGGGCAACCCCACCCAGCGGTGGATCCTGGTCTTCGACAACGCCGACGACCCGGATGAGCTCGCCGGCCACCTGCCCGCCACCGGCGGCGGGCACATCCTCGTCACCTCGCGGAACCAGGCGTGGTCGGAGATGGGGGCGGCGCTGCCGGTCGACGTATTCCAGCGGCAGGAGAGCGTCGAGCACCTGTCCCGGCGCGCCCCGGGGCTCAGCCCGGCCGAGGCCGACCAGGTCGCGGAGGCCGTGGGCGATCTGCCGCTCGCGGTGGAGCAGGCCGGCGCCTGGCTGGCCGAGACCGCCATGCCGACGACCGAGTACCTGAGCCGCCTCACCGAGGAGACCGCCGCGGTGATGGGGCTCAACCAGCCCGCCGACTATCCCGAGACGGTGGCCGCCACCTGGAACATCTCCATCGAGCGGCTGAAGGAGCGGTCACCCGCCTCGGTACGGCTGCTGCAGCTGTGCGCGTTCCTCGCCGCCGAGCCGATCTCCTCGGAACTGCTCTACGACAGCGACGAGATGCTCACCGCCCTCCGCCTGACGGAGAGTCTGCTGATCGGCCGGCTGGTGCGGGAGATCGGCCGGCTCGCTTTGGCCAAGGTCGACCAGATCTCCCGCTCGATCCAGGTGCACCGGCTCGTGCAGGCGGTGATCCGCTCCCAGATGTCGGAGGAGGACCGGCGCCAGGCCCGGCACACGGTGCACGAGATCCTCAGGGGAGCCCGCCCCAAGGGCGACGAACCCACCGACAACCGGGAGAACTGGCCGCAGTTCGACATCATCTGGCCGCATCTCGCCGCCTCCGACATCCGCAACTGCACGGAGGGGGAGCCGCGCCGGCTGCTCATCGACCGCGTCCGCTACCTGTGGAAGCGCGGCGAGTTCCAGCGCGCGCAGCGACTCGCCGAGGAACTCCTCGACCACTGGAAGGAACCCCTCGGCGAGGACGACGAGCAGTACCTGTACCTGCGCTGCCAGCTCGGCAACGTGTTGCGCTCGCAAGGGCTGTACGTCGAGGCGCGTGAGCTGGACGCCGACGTGCTCGGGCGGCAGCGCCGGCTGCTCGGCAACCGGCACCCGCACACGTTCATCACCGCCTCCGGCCTCTCCAGCGACCTCGCGGCGCTGGGCGAGTACACCAAGGCGGTGGAGCTGGCGAAGGAGGCGCACGACGGCTTCAGCGACCTCTTCTACGAGGCCCACCCGCGCACCCTGAGCGCGGCCAACAACCTGGCGCTGGCCCTGCGCATGGTCGGCAGGTACCGGGACGCCCGGCAGATCGACGACGTCACCCTCAGCCGGCGCACCCAGGTCCACGGCGCCGATCACATCTACACGCTCTCGTCCGCGGAGAACCTCGGCCGCGACCTGCGCGAGGTCGGCGAGTACAGCATGTCGGTGACCGTGCTGTCGCGGGCGTACGAACAGCACAAGCGCGTGCTCGGCAAGGAGTTCCCGGGCACGCTGCGGTGCGCGAAGTCGCTCGCGGTGTCGCTGCGCCGGGCGGGCGAGCTGGAGGACGCGCGGCGGCTGACGTCCGCGACCCTGGAGCAGTACCGGTCGCAGTACACCGCGCCCACCCCGGACCGGCTCGCCTGCGAACTGAACCTCGCCGCCGACCTGTTCGCGGCCGAGGACCCGGAAGCCGCGCGCGACGTCGCCCAGAAGGTGCTCACCGAGTACATGAAGAAGCCGGGCGAGGCCCACCCCCACACCCAGGCCGCGATGAACAACCTCGGTGTCTTCCACTGGGGCTGCGGTGACACGGAGCAGGCCGAGGAGGTGTTCCTGAAGGTGCTGGACCGCATGACCGACGTACTCGGCGCCCACCACCCGCACACCCGGTTCTGCTCCGCCAACTACGCGATCGTGCTCGCCGAGACCGGCCGGCTGGAGGAGGCCTGGGAGCGGGAGCGGTTCAGCATCGACGCACTGCGCGCCGACCTCGGCACCCAGCATCCCGAGGCCCTGGCCGTCGTCAGCAACGGCGCCCTCACCCTGAGCGCCCTCGGCCGCCTGGACGAGGCCCGGACGCTGCGCGAGGAAGCCGTCAGAAGGCTGCAAGGGCTGCGCCGGCAACTCGGCGAGAACAACGGCATCACCCGCTTCGCGCTGGAGGAACGGCGGGTGTACCGGGACCTGGAACCGCTGGCCGTATGAGCGCACACGGCGGATCAGCGCGAACCGGCAGCGCACGCCGTATCGGCTTCCGGACGGTCTCGGTGTCCGTCTCCCTGCCGCCGGATCACACGCGTGACCCGTGGCCGCCGGTCCGAACCGGCCCGCGCGGCCGCGGATGCGGGCCGCGGCCGGTGCGTACCGCCCGCGCACCCGTGCTCCGTACGGCGATCCGGGTTCCCTAGTACGGCAGGATGCGCCCGGAAGGCGTCCTGCGGTCGATCTCCTGCCCGCGGGGAGCGGGCCGACGAACAACGCGTACGCGGATCCGACCGTCCATGACGCCCTCCTCTTGCCGAGCCCTGACCGGTACCTGCTGTCCGGTAGGAGGGCTCTGCCCCGCACATGGCTGGTCCAAGCCTGGTGCGGGGCAGCAAAGTTGGCGGACGCCTGCTCAGCGGGGGCCCGGCCGTGGCCCGCGCAGGAACAGGGCGCTGGTGAGGGTGGAGAGGAGAACGAGGGCGGCGTTCACCGCGATCGCCGCCCTGAGGCCGCCCAGGACGGCCGCGGCACCGGTGCCGGTCGTCGCCGCGGTGGCGACCGCGCTCATGACCGGGGTGCCCATGGTGATGCCGATCTGCTGGGTCATGGTCGCGAGCCCGGTGGCCAGGCCCTGTTCGCGGTCGGCCAGCCCCGAGGTGGCGGTGACCATGAAGCCGACGATCACCAGCATGTTGCCGACCCCGCCGGCGAACGTGGCGACGAGCAGCAGCCCCAGCGAGGAGCGGGTGTCGCCGAGGCCGAGCAGGGCTGCCGTGCACCCGGCCTGCAGGATGCCCCCGCCGATCAGCGTCCGCGCGCTGCCGATCCGGCCGATGACCTTCGGGGCGGCCGAACCGCCGACGACGGTTCCGGCGCCCAGCACGCCGAAGGACAGCCCCGCGGCCAGCGGGGAGAAACCGAGCACCTCCTGGAGGTAGAGGGTCAGCAGGAAGACCAGGGACGTCTCGGTGAGGAACGCGATCAGACCGGCGGCATTGCCCCAGGCCACCGAGCGGCGACCGAGCACACCGAGCGGCACCAGCGGCTCGGCCACCCGCCGCTCCACCGCCCCGAACACGATCAGCAGCACCGCCCCCGCCCCCGCCGGCAGCAGCGCGGACGGCGCACCCCAGCCGTGCTCGCCCGCCTGGGTGAGACCGAGGACGACGGCCAGCAGACCGAGCGTGACGCTGAGGGCGCCGGGCACGTCGAGCCTGGGGCGCCCGTCGGGCCGGGACTCCGCGACCACCGCCGGGGCGACGAGCAGCACGGCGAGGGCGACGGGCACGTTGACGAAGAACGCCCAGCGCCAGGAGAGCAGGTCGGTGAGGAGGCCGCCGAGGATCGCGCCGGTGGTGAAACCGGCCGACATCAGCGCCCCGTTGAGGCCGAGCGCCTTCTCACGCAGCGGGCCCTCCGGGAACGAGGTGGTCAGCAGCGACAGCCCGGCCGGGGTCACCGCGGCGGTCGCCAGGCCCTGCAGGACGCGGGCCGCGATCAGCACCTCCGGGTTCCCCGCCAGGCCGCCCAGCAGTGAGGCCGCGCCCAGCACCGCCAGGCCGCCGAGGAAGAGCCGGCGGCGGCCGAAGAGGTCCGCGACCCGGCCGAACAGCAGGGTGAAGCCCGCCGCGCACAGGGCGAACGCGGTGCCGATCCACTGCAGATGCGCCGCCGGGAAGCCGAGGCCCGTGCCGATCACCGGCAGCGCCACGTTGAGGACGGAGAAGTCCACCGCCAGCATGAACTGGGCCGCGAGCAGCAGGACCAGCACCAGTCGCAGGCGTGGGGTGAGTACGGCCGGGGCGGTTGCGCGCGCCCTCGCGTCGGTGACGGGCATGACGTGGTGTTCCTTCCTGTTCCTGCCTGACGATCGCCTCTGACGACCGGCAGCCGCGATCGGCCTGCCGATCGCGTCCGGCGATCCTGGAAGGAAGGCTCACCCGCCCGTTCCGGCCCAGCCAGCACCCTCTCCTGGGTGGTCATGGCGTGACCACCCTCGGCCGTCCCGCCGGCGCGGACCGGCGGGCATCATGGCAGGGGCGAGCGGTCCGACCGACCACCAGGAGACACCGATGGACGCCCTGTCCGAGCTGGGGAGCTTCCTCAAGTCCCGCCGTGCGGCCGTGCGCCCCGAGGACGCCGGGATCACCCCGCACCCCGGCCGCCGCCGGGTCACGGGGCTGCGCCGCGAGGAGCTGGCCATGCTCGCGGGCGTCAGCATCACCCACTACACCCGCCTCGAACAGGGCCGGGGGAACGGCGCCTCGGACGCCGTACTCGAGGCGATCGCGCGCACGCTGCGGCTGAGCGAGGACGAGACGGCGCACCTCAAGAGCCTCGCCCGCCCGGCGCACGCGTCCAGAAGAGCTCCGGCGCACGCGCCCCGGGCCGGTGCGTCGGCGCGGCAGTTGCTCACCGCGATGACCGAGGTACCCGCGCTCGTCCTGGACCGGCGCGGTGACGTCCTCGCCTGGAACCGGCTGGGCCACGCCCTGCTCGCCGGCCACCTGCCGCCCGAGAGCCCCGCCGGACCCGCCACGACGGGCCCCAACCTGACGCGGATGCTGTTCCTGGACGAGCGCTACCGGGAGCTGTATCCGCGGTGGCGCGAGGAGGCCCAGCTCGCGGTGGCCTCCCTGCGGCTGCTCGCCGGCCGGCACCCCGAGGACCGCCGGCTGACCGAACTCGTCGGCCGGCTCACCGTGCAGTCCGACGAGTTCGCCGCCCTCTGGGCCCGGCACCCGGTGCGCACCTGCACCTCGGGGGTGAAGGAGCTGCGGCACCCGCTGGTCGGCTCCCTGGAGCTCAGCTTCGAGAACCTTCTCCTCCCCGGCACCGCCGGGCAGCGCCTGATCGCCTACACCGCCGAGCCCGGTTCCCCCTCCGACGCGGCGCTGCGGCTGCTGGGCAGCGTCACCGCGCCGGTGGCAGACCCGGCGAAACCACGGTCCCGTAACACGTGAATCACAGGCGGTGCCCCTAGGTTCCGGTGCCCATGACAGACACCTTCTCCGCGTCTCACGGAAGGACATCCCTCCGGTCATGAGCACACACAGGAACCGCCGGGCCGCGCGCATCGTGGCCTTCGGAGCCGCCGGTGCCCTGGCGGTCGCCGCGGGCGTCACCGCCGTGGCGTCGGCGAGCCAGCCGGCCACGGCGACCGCAACCACCTGCTCCTTCACCCGGTCCGACACCTCGGCGAGCACCGGGGACAACCCCCGGCACGTGGTGACCGGTGACCTCGACGGCGACGGGAACGCCGACGTGGTCGCCGCGGACAACTCCGCCGACTCGGTCTCCGTCCTGCTCGGCAACGGCGACGGCACCTTCGACGCGGCCACGGACTACCCCGTGGGCGACGCGCCGTACCAGACCGTCATCGCCGACTTCGACGCCGACGGCAACCCGGACCTCGCCACCGCCGACTTCGACGGCGGCACGGTGAGCGTCCTGCTCGGCACCGGGAACGGCGCCTTCGGGACGGCCACGCAGTACACGGTCGGCTCGGGCGCCCGCGCGCTGGTCGCCGGCGACGTCGACGGGGACGGCGACGTGGACGTCGCGGTGGCCGAGGAGTCCGCCGGGCGCGTCAACCTGCTGCTGGGCGACGGTGAAGGTGCGTTCACCGTCTCCTCGCAGACGGTGACCGTGACCCGGCCGCACGGGCTGGTCCTCACCGACTTCGACGGCGACGGCGACCTGGACGTCGCCACCGCGAGCGTCGCCACCGCCGGGGGCGTGAGCGTGGCCCTCGGCAACGGCGACGGGACCTTCGGCGACGTCACCGGGTACAGCAGCGTGCAGCGGCTGTACTCGCTCACCCAGGGCGACTTCGACGGGGACGGCACCACCGACCTGGCCGCCGTCAGCAACGGCTCCGACACCCTGGAGATCTACGCCGGGAACGGCGACGGCACCTTCCAGGACCCCGTCGACCACACCACCTCCGCCCTGCCGGTCGCCGTCGACGCGGCCGACGTCAACGGCGACGACATCCCCGACGTCCTGGTCTCGTCCCTCAACGGCAACTCGGTCGGTGTCTACACCGGCACCGCGGGCGGCTCGCTGAGCGAGCTGACCGAACTGCCGGCGGACGGCGCCTACGAGGCGGCGGCCGCCGACGTGACGTCCGACGGCACGACGGACCTGGTGGTGGCGAGCAGCAGCGACGACGCGGTGGACGTCTTCACCGGCTCCTGCGGCTGAGCACCCGTCTCAGGCGGCCGTTCCGGCGGCCAGCCAGAGCGCGACGTCGCGCGGGTCGGCGGCCGTGCCGGTCATGCGGAGTTCGCGGTGCACCGCGCGGGGCAGTTCGGGGCGGTGCAGCAGCGGGCGGGCGGCGAGGGCGAGGACGAGGCCGGTCCATGCCTCGGCGTCCTCGGGGTCGCCCGCCAGCAGGCGGGCGTAGGCGTCGGGGGCGGCGGGGTCCCCGGCGACCAGGGCTCGGTCGGCGGCGGACGGTACGGGCCAGTCGCCGGCGTCCGGTACCGCGAGGCGCTGCCGGACCAGTCCGTTGCGGGCCTGCGACCAGGGCGCGGCGAGGTCGGGGACGACGGCGGACGCGGCGACGCGCGCGTCCGCCGCGGCACCGGCGGCGAAGGCCCGGGCCAGGGCGCGGACGTCGTCCGGGGCGGGGGCCAGATGCCGGACCCGCCAGCCGGTGCGGTGGTCGGTGGCCACGAATTCGGCCAGGGCGACGATGTCCGGCCGGATCCGGTCGTCCGACCACCAGGCGGGCAGCCGTGCGGCCATGCCACGCAGGAAACGGCGGCCGTGCGCGGTCAGGGCGGGATCGGCCCCGAGGGTGTGAACGGCCTCCTGGGTCTGCCGCCTGCGCAGGGCGAACTCGAATTCCACCCGGGTCCGTTCGTCCTGCGGCGCATGGTCCAGGTACCTGCTCCAGAAGTCGGTGATGCCCAGGAAGGCGTAGGCGCCCTGGAGCAGACCCCGCAGCGGACGCGGGTCGTTGCGCCAGGGGGCGTAGTGCCGCTCGGTCCCGCTGTCCTGCTCCAGCGTCAGCAGATGGATCAGGGCGCCCAGTTTGGTGTGCTGGAACTCGTGGACCAACGTGACCGCGAAAGTGGCCGGGTCCGGCGGCAGCGAGGAGAGCAGACCGCCGAAGGCGTCGCCGGAGGAGGCGCTCGACACCGTCCAGGGCCGTGTCGGCCGGACCTCCGCGACCGTACGCAGTCCCTCCGCCATGGCGGCAGCCATGCCCGGATCGCTGGCCACGAGCAGGTCCAGGGCCAGACCGAACCGTTCCTGCCAGCGGGCGAGCTCGTCCTTGCCGAGGCGCCGCGGGGGCAGCGGTTCGCTCAGTTCCCGGTAGGGGTCGATGTCGTCCAGCCAGACGGTCACCGGCCGGCCCGCCGCGTCGGCCCGCAGCGTGCGCAGTCCCTGCCAGCCGGGGGCGTCGCCGTCGGGAGGCCCGAGCGGCCCGAGCGGCTCGGGCGGCCCCACGCGGGCACCGTGCGGGTCGACCTTCAGCCGCCCGGCCTCCACCACCACATCCGCCGTCCCCCACCGCGGACGGTCCGGCAGGCGGGCCAGCCCGAGGGTGGGGAACATCGCGGCTCCGTCCCGCAACGGCACCGTGGTGCGCAACGGCAGTCCCGTGCGCAGCGCGGCGACGGCGCACACCGCGTACAGATGACCGAGGTCGGTCCACAGAGGTCCGTCGCCCCAGGCGGTGAGCCTGAGCCGGCGCAGGCTGTGCCCCAGCCAGACGCCGATCTGCGGATGCAGCAACAGCTCCCCGAAGTCCTCCGGGGCGCGCTGCTGAGCCACCGTCAGGGTGTCCCACGCGGTGTCCACCGGCGGCAGCGGGCCCAGTGCACCGGGGGTTGCGGCGATGGCGTCGAGCAGGGCCCTCAGCAGCAGGAGCCGCCTGCTGTACTCGGTGCTCCGCAGGAAACGAACCGTCTCCGGACCTCCTCGGCCCGCGGCCAGGTCGTCCAGGTGAGCCAAGGGGATGACATGGTGAGCGGCGTGGGCGCGAGCCGAGCGTCCGTCCTGCTGCACATGGCTCCTTCCGCGGGGTTCGTCAGTCGACCCGCCTGGTTGGGTTCTCACCACCCGCGAAGTTGACCCTCGGCTGTTCGACCTGGCGCAGCAACCGGTCCAGTGCGCGCGCATGGACGTCCGGGCTCTGCGACCGAAGGCCGGAGAGGGCGATCTCACTGAGATCGGGCAGTTCGGACTTCACAGATTCCATGGGCGTGTTCATGCGCCATCCCCCTCGGAGCGTCCACCCGTTGGCTTCATGATGACGCATGGCCCAGATGTCGGGAAGGCCGTGATCAGGCCGGTGAGCCTCCTGATCCGGGGTTCAGCCGGCGGGCCGCCCAGTCCTTCAGCTCGCGCTGCGCCAGCGAGCCCGGGTCGAGTACGCCGAGCGCCTCGACGAGGGCGGCCAGGCCGCCCGGGTGCAGACGGCAGGTGCGGACGATGCTGATGATGTCGGCCCGGGCCGCTCCCAGCCGGGGGATGGCACCGGCCAGGTCGACGGGCAGCATGCCGATGACAAGCTGGCGCTGGTCGCGGTCGGCCAGGGCGGGCCATCCGGCCAGCAGCGCGATCAGTTCGGACAGGGCCGCGTCCGGCACCGGTTCCTCCCGGCGCCGGGAGGCGGGGAAGTCGTAGTGGCGTACGTCGCCGGCCCCGGACCGGTACCAGAGCGAGGTGGGCCGCTGTCCCCCCTCGGTGAACCGTCCGATCACGGTGTCCGCCAGTGCGCCCATGTCCGGTGGCCAGTTCTCGTCGTCCGAGGCCTCCAGCGCGGCCAGCACGGCCCGGGAGAACGCCCCGGTCCGCAGCACGGGGTCGTTGGCCGCTCGCTGCCCCGGCCCGGAGGCCAGCAGCACGAACTGCTCCCGGCCCGGCAACCGGTCGCCGCGGGACGGGAGTTCGGCGGGCAGTGAGCGGACGAAACCCAGGTCCTCGACGAAGGTCTGGCAGGAGTCCACCAGCCAGATCTGGCGCCGGAAGCCGGGCAGCGCGTCGGTGGTGAGGGTGGTCAGCCAGGCGTCCAGGTCGAGGTTGCGTTTGTCGTCGGCCGTGGCGTCGGCGTAGAAGAGCCTGCGGTGTCCCTGCGGGTCGGTGACCCCGTGGCCGCCCCAGACGACGAACAGCAGATCGCCCTCCAGCGCGGGCAGCCGGCGGGTGAGGACCTCCTGCACGGCCTCCCGCCCGGCGGGCCCGGCAGGCACGTCCACCTCGGGTCCGCCTGTCCCCGGCAGGGCGCCCAGCAGCAGGGAGATGTGGGCCGCGGGTACGCCACGGCCGCGCAGCCAGGCGGTGAAGCGGCGGGCGTCGGCGGCCGGGCCCGGCAGGTCCCAGGCCGGGCCGACGGCGTAGCGTTCCACGCCGACGACGACGGCGTGGGTCCGGTCCGGGCGGGCGGCGGTCACGGCAGCTCCTCGGCCAGCACGCGGTACAGCTCGGGGTTGCCCCAGTAGGCGCTGTGGGAGAGCGGGAAGGGCTGGCGGCTGTCGAGGGCGATGTCCGCGACCCGGCCGGGGAAGACGCCGGCGCCGAGGTAGCTGAGCAGGTCCCGCCGGTCGTAGACGTTCAGCCAGCGCGGTACGTGGGCGGGCAGCGGGCTGCCGGGCTCCAGGCTGGGCAGGGCCCCCAGTTCGTACAGGAACGGGGCCTGCGAGCCGACGGTCACCAGCAGCGCGACCTGCGGCAGCGGCCGCAGCACCAGCAGGTCCAGCGCGGCTATGCCGCCGAGGCTGTGGGCGAGCAGCACGACCGGCGGCTCTGCCGCGAGCACCGCCTGCGCGACGGCCTCGCGGATCGGGCCGCCGCGGGCCAGGTAGAGCAGCACGTCCCCGGCGGCCGGATGGGCCGCGTCGGTGAGCGCCGAACGCCGTCTGACCGCCTGCGCGGAGGCCAGGCCGAGGGCCAGCCGGCCCGTCAGCCGCTTGATCCGCCGGGTCACCGGGCCGCGGTGGGTGCCGGGTTCGTCCCCGGTACCGGAGGGCCCGGGGAGCAGGGCGGCGATCCGGGCGACCGCCTCGTCGCGGGCGGTGCCGTCGAGGGCCGGGGCCGGTCCCTGCCGCCCGGCCCGGCGGCGCACCGCCTCGGCCACGAAGGCCCGGGCCAGTTCGGTGGTTCCGGCGCCCTCGGCGGGGGCGCGGAGGAAGCGGCGGCAGTCGTCGGTGGTCAGTACGGCGGCCACGGCGGCGGCGAAGTCCTCCGCGAGGCCCGCCGCGTCCAGCAGCCGGCGCAGCCGGTCGTCCGCGGTGAGCGCCGGGGCCGCCGCGGAGAGGGCCTCGCCCGGCGGCCGGGCGCCGGGGGCCGACTCGGTTCTCCCCGTGGTCTCCGCGGTGAGCAGGCGCAGTTCGAGCAGCGGGTCCAGATAAAGAAGTCCCCAGAATTCGACGTCCTCGTCGAAGGCCTCCCCCGGCGCGCCGGGGGCGCCCTCATGCGCTACTTCACGCCCGGTCCCGTACCCCGGCACGGAAATACCGTTCGAATGCAGTACCGATCCGGCAGTTCCTCCCCAATAGCAGGAAGATATGCGGACTTCGGGCCGTAACGGCCGTAGTCCTTCCCGTACGACTTCCACGGTTCCGCTGAATCCCGGCTCCCGCACGCCGGTGCCGTGTACGAATAAGACCGTCGTCACCGTCGACCCCCGCCCCAGAACGGCATATTCCAAGCGCACGCAACAATAGGTCAGCTGCCCCTGTACCGGCTACACTGCGTGTGAACAACGCCACAGGGTGCGGCACTTGCCGAAGGGGGATGCCGGTGAGCATCGACTCCACTGTCACTCATGTCGTCGCAGCTCTCGCGCTGGTGATCACAGCGTCCTCGGCCCTGGGAGCGGCCGCCCGCAAGCTACGCCAGCCTTCCGTCATCGGGCAGTTATTCGCCGGCATCGCCCTCGGCCCCAGCCTGCTGGGCCTGGCCCCGGGAGGGGCGTACGAAACCCTCTTCCCGGACCAGATCAAGCCAATTCTCACTTCCCTGGCACAAGTCGCACTGGTGCTCTTCCTGTTCGCGGTCGGTTATGAAC
Source organism: Streptomyces sp. GbtcB6 (assembly GCF_019091475.1). Classification (NCBI taxonomy): domain Bacteria; kingdom Bacillati; phylum Actinomycetota; class Actinomycetes; order Kitasatosporales; family Streptomycetaceae; genus Streptomyces; species Streptomyces sp. GbtcB6. Next base: position 224,238 of record NZ_JAGXJL010000016.1, read on the forward strand.
TCGACCTCGGCCAGCTGCGTAATCGCGGCGCGGTGACCGCGGTCTCGCTGAGCGGGTTCGCGATTCCCATGCTAATCGGAGCCGGCATCGTTCTGCTGTATTCCGGAGGTTTCCGCTCCGCGAACGGCGGGCATCCGATCGACGCGACTTTCACCCTCTATATGGCGGTCGCCCTGTCCATCACGGCGGTTCCCGTGCTGGCGAGCATCATCCGGGACCAGGGACTGGCCGGCACCCGCCCCGCCACGATCGCGATGGCCGCCGCCGGTGTCATCGACGCGCTGAGCTGGCCGGTGCTGGCCGTCGCCCTGATCGGCGGCGAGGACGGATCGCTGCGGGCCTGGAGCCTCAAGGTGGCGCTGCTGGCGGCGTACGTGCTGGTGATGTTCGTCGTCGTGCGGCCCGTGCTGAGGTGGTGGATGCACCGGCCCGGCGCTCTGATGACCAATCATGTCCCCGTCGCCGCCGCGCTGGCGCTGGCCTCGGCCTGGGCCACCAGCGCGCTCGGACTGCATGTGATCTTCGGTGCGCTGCTGGCCGGGATCATCATGCCCCGCCAGCCCGACGGCGCTCCCGACAGCCAGGTGCTGCGCCCGCTCCAGGAGACCGGCGGCCTGCTGCTGCCGGTGTTCTTCACGATCTCCGGGATGTCGGTCCAGCTCAACGGGCTGCACGCCTCCGACCTGGTGCTGCTGCTGGTGATATGCGCCGCCGCGGTGGTGGGCAAGGTGACCGCCGGCACCCTGTCGGCCCGGGGCGGTGCCCGGCTGCCCTGGCGTGACTCACTGCTGATCGGTGTGCTGCTCAACACCCGGGGGCTCACCGAACTCATCGTGCTCAACGTGGGGTTGCAGGCCGGAGTGATCGGCCCCCGGCTGTATGCGCTGCTGGTCGTGATGGCGCTCTTCACCACGGCGGCCACCGGGCCGCTGATCGGCCCGCTGTACCGTCCCGCCGACGCATCGCCGGCCGGGCCCGTCGGCACCGGCCCCGACGACGAGCAGCGGCCGGGTTCCGGACAGGCCCCCGCCGTGGACGCCGAGCCGACGCCGCAACCGTAGCGCCGGCCACAGCGCTCCGGTCGCGGCGCCGCTGCCCCGGTCGAGCCGGCCGGGCCCTGAGCCCGGCCGGCGGCCCCTGGCTAGAACGGCACCGGGGCGATGTCCACCTCGGCCCGCTGGCTGCTCGCGGCGGCGGTGGTCGCCGGGTGGCTCTCGCCCAGCGTCCGGCGGAACCGGGTCAGGGTGTCGGTGTGCAACACCGTGGCCTCGTCCACGCGGTCCAGCGCGCGCAGGTCCAGAGCCACGTTGTTGGCACAGGCCAGGGTGGTCGGGTGGTCCGGGCCGAGGTTCCTCTGGAGGATCTCCAGGCTCTGCCGGTCCGCTTCCAGGGCTTCCGTGTGGCGCTCCAGCGCGCTGTGGTGGTTGGCCATGCCTAGGGCCGTGGTCACGGTGAGGATGTGCTCGTCCCCCAGCGACGCGTGCATACCGAGCAACGCCGCGTCCAGGTGTTCCCCGGCGGCTTCGAGACGGCCCAGATGGCGCAGGGTGATGGCCACGTTCGTACGGGCCGACAAGGTGTAGGGATGAGTGGCGCCGAGGGTGGCCGTGTAGCGCTCGACGGTCGCCTCGCCCAGTTCCGCGGACCGCGTCAGCTGGCCGTCCTGCCGGAGGTCGACGACCAGGTTGGCCGCGCAGGCGATGGCGTCCGGGTGGTCGGCGCCGTAGCGGCTCTCGAACTTCGACAGCGCCAGCTCGCCGAGTTGCAGCGCGCCGTCGTGGTCTCCGGCGCGCCGGCGGCATACCGAGAGCACACGGGCGCAGCCGATGCTGGCCGGGTTGTCCTCGCCGTAGTTGGCGACGTAGCGGGCGTAGACGTCCTCCTGGTGGACGACTGCTGCGAGGTAGTCGCCGGTCTCGCGGATGTCGAGGGAGAGAGCGCTCAGGGTGTTCAGGGTGTTGAGGTGGTTCTCGCCGAGTGCGAGGGCACGCTGCTGGGCCGTCTCCGTGTCGCGTTCGCGCGCCTCCTGGTACAGGCCCATCAGGCGCAGAGCGACGCCCAGGTTGTGGGCCGCGCGCAGGGTGGACGGGTCGTCGTCGCCGAAGGCCCGCAGCGAGCGTGTGAAGACCGACCGGCTGATCTCCAGCGCCTGGGCCAGCTCGGCCCTCAGCCACAGCCCGCTGGTCAGCTGGATGAGGGCGTCCAGGGTGCCCTCGTCGTCCTCGCCCGCGATCCGGATGTACGTGTCCGCGGTGCGCTGCATCATCTCGGCGGCTTCCTCGTACTCACCGATCCGGCGCAGCAGGAAGGCCAGCCACTTCGCCATCTCCAGGGTCTGCTGGTCCTCGGCGCCGAACTTCCGGGTCCATACGTCCATCGCCTCGCGGGCCATGGAGACCGCACCGTCGTGGTCGCCCCAGATGAAGAGGAACTCCACCACGTCCCGGATCAGGCCGCGCACCCACGGCGAGTCGCACTCCACGGCCCGCGAGACCACGATGTGCGGCAGCAGTTGCTGATAGCGCGGCCACAGTTCGCGCGAGCCGGGGCTGTTGGGGTTGGCGTCGGCGAGCAGCAGGTGTGCGCCGTGCCGCATGTCCGCCTGCTGCTGCGGGGACATGCGGTTGACCAGGACCGCCTGGACCAGGCGGTGCAGCTGGATGGTGTCGTGCCGGTGCTCGATACGGGCCAGGGCGTAGACGTTGATCTCCCGGATGGCCCGGCCGAGCCGGATCGGATGGCGCAGGGCTTCGTCGATCTCGGGGGCGATGGTGCTCCGCGAGTTGTTGAAGAGGGTCCGCGAGATCGGCTCGGGGGCGAAGAACGAGCAGACCTGGAGGAGCTGGAGCGCCGCGGGGTTGCGCTGTTCGAGCTGGCGCAGCGAGACGTCCCAGGCGGCGGCCACCGACATGGGGTAGTCCGGCGACGGGACGAGTTCGAGCATCAGCTCGGCGATCTTCTCCCGGATCAGCCCGAGGTACTCGTCCACGGCCATGCCGGTGACGGCCTGCCAGGCCGCGGCCTGTTCGATGGCGAGGGGCAGGTCGCCCAGCTCCTGGGCGAGCAGGTCGGCGTCGGCGTCGCTCAGGTCACGGGCCCGGCGGCGCAGCAGCGCCTTGCTCTCCTCACGGGTGAAGACGTCCACGGAGAGGGTCCTGGCCACCCGGTCCCACTCCTGGTTCCGGGAGGTGATGAGGATCTTGCCGGTGCCGCCGGTCGGGAAGTAGGGGCGTACGGCCTCGACGTTCTCGGCGTTGTCGAACACCAGGAGCCAGCGGTCGTACGGCTCGCCCCGGCGCAGGGCCTCGCGCACCGCCGGGACCGCGCGGTTGGCCTCCGCGCCCACGTTCAGGCCGAGCCGGTGGGCGAGTTCGGTGAGCGCGGTCAGGATCATCGTCGGCTGTTCGGAAGGGATCCACCAGATCACGTCGTACTCGGCGGTGTGCCGGTACACGTACTCGATGGCGATCTGGGATTTCCCGACACCGCCCATGCCGTGCAGGGTGTGCGGCAGCACCGCCGAGGTGTCGCCCGTCAGCAACTGCTCGTGCACCTGCGCGAGGAGTTCCTCCCGGCCGGTGAAATTGGGGTTGTTCGGCGGCACGTTGCCCCAGACCACCGGTACGGAGGCACGCTGCGGGACCTGGTGTGACTGCGGTGCGGCCGGCCCCGGGACCGTCCTGCCGGGTGACGGGAGGCCGGCGCCCGGCTGCCCGTCGGCGCTCGGAACGGGAATCTCCCGCACCGGAGTCCCGCTCGCGGATCCTTCCGCTGCATGCTGGTACTCACTGGCAGTGGTGTCGGTCATGTCCGGGCCGCCCAAGTCTGAATTTACAACATTTTTATTACGGATATCGTGGCTTATTTGCCGCGAATTCTCATTGATCGACGCACCCGAAGGGGCCCCTTCCAGAGCCGCGCTGACCCGGCGGGCGCGCAGCAGATAGGGCCCCGACAGGGCGCGCAGCACGGCCAGCTCGACACGCAGGAACGGCAGGCTCTCCGCCGTCACTTGCGGAACCGGCTCCTCCTCCGGGGCGAGCAGCGCACCGTGCAGCCCGCGGGCCGCCTCGAACCGGTCGCCGTAGAACTCGGACACCGAACTCACCACCCGGGCCGTGTCCGCGCGCATCGCGCCCGCCAGCAGCGCCTCGCGCGCGCCGTCGACGAACTCCAGCGGCACGGGGGCGGCGGCGCTCCGCGCCGCGGCGGGCGGGGGCTGTTCCAGCAGGCCGCTCAGAAAGAGCTCGGCCAGATGGGCCGGCTGTGCCTCGGGCACCAGTCGGCGCTGTACGTCCCGCACCAGGCGGGGCTCCAGGATCGCGGCGGCCAGATGGGTGGCCAGCCGGAAGGCGGTGGGGGTGGCATGGCTGCGGAAGCGCCGGATGCGCTCCTGCACCGAGGGCGCCGGGATGACGACCGGCGGCTCGTCGACGTCTTCCTCGGGCGCGTCGGACGCACCCAGTAACAGCACCGGGGCCTCGACCCAGTCGGACTCCGCACCGGCCACCAGACCGACCCAGCGGCCCAGCCACCGGGCGTCCAGCTCCAGCATGGGGACCCCCGCCGTCCAGCTCGCGGGCGGCGGGTCGAACGGGTCGCGCCACTCGGCCGGGAAGTCCACGGCCAGTTCGGTGGTGCGGGCCCCCGCGCGGGGGCTGCGCAGCCGCGCCTGCCGGGGCACCAGCGCGGTGCGGTGCCAGTCCCGCTGGGACAGCAGGTGCACCACCGCCACCGGTCCGGCCGCCGACCACAGCTCCAGCGCCTGCAGGCCGGCCGCGGTCCGCCACAGCGGTCCCAGGCCGTCGGTCAGGACCAGGACGATCCGGCGGCCGGTACGGTCCACCAGCTCGCCGGGGACACCGAGGACGTCGTGCTCCGGGTACGGCCCGCGCAGCACCGCCTCCGGCCCCCGCGGGGTCTCCCGCAGGCCGAGCCGGCGCACCCGTACGTCCCGGAAGGCGCCCAGCCGCTCCGCCACGGCGGTGAACTCGGCGACCGTCTGCTCCCAGATGACCATGGTCGCGTGGTCGTCCACCACCAGCACCAGATCGAAGCGGCGCTCGTCCGCCGACCGGGTGTAGGGCACCCACAGGCCGTCCTCGGCGGCGCGTTCGGCGGTGGTCTCCTCGTCCAGCTCGACCTCGAACGCCGAGGGCACCAGCTGCTTCAGCGGCCGCAGCGCACGGGTGATCCCCGCCGCGTCCCGCAGATCCGGCACCGCCTCGACCGGTTCGGCCGGCTCGGCCGTCCCGGTCCGGACCCGCCGGGCCGCCCGCTCCCGTGCGGAACCCGGCCCGGGACCCTCCGGCCCGGCGGGCGGCAACGGCAGGAACAGCACCTCGGCCATGTCACCGGACGCGTCCCGCACCTCGTCGCCGTCGGCCCCGCCCGCCGCTCCGTCGCCGTTCCGGGCCGTCGTACGGCCGTCGGCCCCGGCCGCCGCGCTGTCGTCCGTGTCGTCCGTGTCGTCCGTGCCGCCCGTTCCGCCCGCCGCGCCACCGCCGGTCCCCGCCGTACCACCGGGGCGGCCTGTCCCGTTCGTCCTGCCGGACGCCGGTGGCCCGCCGGGGGGTTCGGGCAGGCCGGAGAGGTCCGACAGCGCGGTCGGCCGGGGCTGCGGCGGGCGGTCCGACGCCGGCAGCCGTGCCGCCAGCGTCTGGTACGCGTGCAGCCAGAGGGCCTCCGCCACTTCGAAGGCCTCCGGATAGGCACCCGAGTCCTCATCCATCAGGGCGCCCCCGACAACTCACGCCAGAGCGCCTCCAGCAGTTCGCCCCAGGACTCGTCGTCCTCCCGGACCCCGGCCGTCCGCAGGAACACGGCGTTGAGCAGCTGG
>NZ_JAGXJL010000160.1:0-1153 GCF_019091475.1 Streptomyces sp. GbtcB6
CGGACCTGCCGGGTGGCGTAGCCGCGGCCGTCGCGCAGCAGCTCCACCTCGTAACGGACCTCGGCACCGATGTCGACCGGCCGCAGGAAGTAGGAGTGCATCGAGTGCAGCGTCTTGCCCTCGACCGACCGCATTGCGGCGGCCGCGGCCTGGGCGACCATGTCACCGCCGTACGCCTTCGGCCAGGGGCAGGGCTGGGTGGTCGCGGTGAAGGCGCGGTCGAAGAGCTCGGGCTCGGCCGGCTTCAGCGTGACGGCCGAGGTGAATGCCGCGGACGTCGGCGGCGGCGTCGTAGTCAGCGGCGTCATCGGTTCAGCCAGTCGCGTAGGGCGGCGTCCGCGATGTCGGGCAGGTTGACGACGATGTTCTCCGGCGTCCGGGTGGTCATCCAGGTCAGCGGCTTGGTGCGTGAGAGGTTGCACTCGATGTGCGGCATGAACGGCGGTACGAAGACCCAGTCGCCCTCTTCCATGTCGACGTAGTCCTCGAACTTCTCGCCGAAGTAGATGCGCGCCCGGCCCGACAGGACGTAGCCGCCGGTCTCGGCCTCGCCGTGATGGTGGGTCACCGAGCGGTAACCGGGCTCGTTGCTGACCTTGCCGAACCACAGCTTGGTGGCCGGGGTGTGCTGGATGGAGACGCCGGAGACGCGGGTGGCTCCGGTGGACTGGCCGGTGGCGCCGACTTCGAGGCCGCCGCGGGTCACGACCGGGACGACCAGGCCGGACGCGTTGGCGTACGCGGAGTTGTCGCCCTCCAGGACGTACTTGGAGAAATCGGGTTCCATGATCAGCTCCGGGGGTCGGTGAGACGGAGGCGGTTGCGGAGTACGCCGATGCCGGGGATCTCGGTCTCGAGGAGGTCGCCATCGGCCAGGTAGAGGGGCGGTGCCAGGCCGGCACCCACGCCACCGGGGGTGCCGGTCAGCACGACGCCGCCGGGGCGCAGGGACGTGAAGGTGGAGACGTAGGCGAGCAGGTCGGCCGCGTCGAAGACGAGGGTGCGGGTGTCGCCGCGCTGGCGCTCGACGCCGTTCACGCGGCAGATCACCCCGACGCCCGCGACCGGGTCGAGTTCGTCGGGGGTGACGACCACCGGGCCGAGCGGGGTGGTCCGGTCCCATGCCTTGCCCTGGAACCACTGCAGGGTGCGC
>NZ_JAGXJL010000161.1:0-1143 GCF_019091475.1 Streptomyces sp. GbtcB6
CGTTGGACGGTGAGGTCGTGGAGTGTCCAGGGCTGGTCGGTGGCGTTCTGAAGGACGAACATGGCCTGGAACAGGGGTGTGGTGCTCAGGTCTCGTTCGGGTTGGAGGTGCTCGACGAGGCGCTCGAAGGGGATGTCCTGGTGGGCGTAGGCGTCCAGGGCTTGTCTGCGTGTGGTGGCCAGGAGCTGGGTGAAGGTGGGGTCCTCCGACAGGTCCACTCGCAGGACGAGGGTGTTCACGAACATGCCGATGAGCTGGTCGAGTTCGGAGTGCCGGCGGCCGGCGATGGGCGTGCCGACGGCAATGTCGTCCTGGCCGCTGTAGCGGGCGAGCAGGACTTGGAATGCGGCCAGAAGTGTCATGAACAGCGTGGCGCCGTTGCCGCTGGAGAGTGCACGCAACTGGTTCGCCAGTTCTGCGGGGATGGAGAACTCGTGGCGGGCGCCACGTCCCGAACGGCTAGCAGGCCGGGGGGCGTCGGTGGGCAGTCGCAGCGGTTCGATCCCGGTCAGCGTCCGTTCCCAATAGGCGAGTTGCTCCTCCAACACGGGTCCTTGCAGCCATTCGCGCTGGGAGACGGCGAAGTCGGCGTATTGCAGGGGCAGTTCCGGCAGGGAGGGCGCGCTGTTGAGCAGACTCGCCGTATAGAAGGCGTCGAGGTCCCGGGCGAGGACACCGAGGGACCAGCCGTCGGAGACGATGTGGTGTGTGATCAGGGTCAGCTGGTGATCCTCTGGACCGATACGGGCCAGCCACGCCCGGGCGAGGGGTGCCTGGCCCAGGTCGAACGGCACGGCGACCTGAGCCTCCACCGCTTCCCGGACGCGCTCTTCGAGCTCGGCCCTGGGCACATCGGTGAAGTCGTGTACGACCAGGGGTATCGATCCGGTCGGCGCGACCTTCTGCCATGGCCGTCCCTCGACCTCGTGAAAGCTGGTCCGCAAGGCCTCATGCCGCGCCACCAGCGCGTCTAACGCAGTGCAGAGAACATCCACGTCCAAAGCGCCAAGGATTCGCAACGTCACCGGCATCACATACTCGCGCCCACCTGGCGCGAGCCGGTCCAGGAACCACAAACGCTGCTGCGCGAACGACGCCTCGACCCCCGCCACCCCACGCTCAACCCGCCGCAACTGCGGCATC
>NZ_JAGXJL010000162.1:0-1095 GCF_019091475.1 Streptomyces sp. GbtcB6
TCGTTCCACCGTTCGAGGACCACAGCCCGCTCCGCCTCATCCAGAACCTCGACGGCACTCAGCCGCAGCTCCGGATCAGCCGCCACCTGCTCCAACACCCGCACCAACCACTCCGCCAGCCGACGAACCGTCCCCTCGTCGAACAAGTCGGCGGAGTAGAGAATCCCCCCACGCAGGCCATCGGCAGAACCGTCGTCCGACTGCCCCTCGCTCAGCGTCAAGGAGAGATCGAACCGAGCCGCGGGATCCTCCGCCGGCGGGATCTGCTCGACTGTCAGCCCCTCCAGCTCCCAGCGCGCCTCGGGCACGTTCTGGAGCGCCAGCATGACCTGGAACAGCGGATTACGCGCCGCCGACCGCACCGGATTCAGATCATCCACCAACCGCTCGAACGGCACATCCTGGTTCGCATACGCCGACAGATCCGACTCCCGGATCCGGGCCAGCAGGTCACGGAACGTGGGGTTGCCTGAGGTGTCCGCCCGCAGGACGAGAGTGTTGACGAAGAACCCCGCAAGCCTCTCCACCTGCGCGTCGGACCGGCCGGCGACCGGGGTGCCGATGCACACGTCCTCGCCCGCACCCATCCGGGCGAGCAGCACCGCCAGCGCGGCATGCACGACCATGAACATCGTCGCCCCGCCTTGCGCGGCCAGCTCCACCAGCCGCGCATGCGTCACCGCATCCACCCCCACCGGAACCGAACCACTCCGGAAGGACGGCACCGCAGGCCGCGGACGGTCAAACGGCAGCACCGTCTCCTGCGGCACCCCCTCCAACGCCTGCCGCCAGAACCCGACCTGCTCGGCACCCGCACTGCCCGGGTCATCCAGCTCCCCAAGCACCTCCCGCTGCCACAACGCATAATCCGCGTACTGAACCGGCAACGGCTCCCACCCAGGCACCCGCCCGGAAAGCCGCGCACCGTAGGCAGCCTGGAGGTCAGTGGCCAGCACACCCATCGACCACGCATCCGTCGCAACGTGATGAGCCACCAGCAACAACACAGACTCATCCCGCGAAACCCTCAGCAGAACCGTCCGCCACGGCAGATCGACCGCCAGATCGAACCCCCGCCCCGCCTCCTCCTGCATG
>NZ_JAGXJL010000163.1:0-1058 GCF_019091475.1 Streptomyces sp. GbtcB6
CCTCCAGCAGTTCGCCCCAGGACTCGTCGTCCTCCCGGACCCCGGCCGTCCGCAGGAACACGGCGTTGAGCAGCTGGTCGGTGGCCAGCCCGCCGTTCTGCCGGCTGCGTTCCACGAACGCCCGGATCATCTCGTCGTGCCGGCCCTCCTGGTCCCGGAAGTGCGCGGCGATCATGGCGGCCAGCTGGTCCTCGCGGGGCGGGGAGACGTCCAGCCGGACGCAGCGGCGCAGGAAGGCCGGCGGGAACTGCCGTTCGCCGTTGCTGGTGATGACGACGAACGGGAAGGCCCGGCACCGGACCCGGCCGTCCGTCACCGTGACCGTGGTGTCCGGGTCGTCGGTGAACACCCGCGCCGCGCTCTCGTGATGGCGGGCGCGGACCAGTTCCGGGATGTCGTAGGAGCCGTTCTCCAGCACGTGGAGGAGGTCGCTGGGCAGGTCGATGTCGCTCTTGTCCAGCTCGTCGATGAGCAGGACGCGGGGCAGTTCGTAGGGGAGCAGGGCGGTGCCCAGCGGGCCGAGCCGCACGAAGTCCCCGATCCGTGCGCCGGTGCCGCCCTCCGGTGCCGCCGGCAAGGTTCCGTCCGCCGCCTCCGGGGTGGAGTCGCCGGACGGGGCGGCCGGGCCCCGCCCGAGGGACGCCTGGGCGCGGCCGATGGCGTCGTACTCGTACAGTCCCGAGCGCAGGGTGCTGCGCGAGGTGATCCCCCAGTACAGCACCCGGCCCAGGCCCAGTTCGCGCGCGACCAGATAGGCGAGCGTGGACTTCCCGATGCCGGGGCGGCCGGTCACCAGCAGGGGCCTGCGGAGCAGCAGAGCCGTGTTGATCATGTCGATGTCGTGCGGGTTCTGCCGGGAGGTGGTGCGGCCCACGCTGCCCAGCCGGCGGTCGGTCTCGGCGCTCTCGGCCGGTACGGGCGGCAGTACCGGGCCGCCGTCGAAGGCCCGCCAGCCGGGCGGCGGGGGCAGGACGTCGGCGAGGCGGATGTCGGGCAGCGGCTGCCCGGTGCCGCGGTAGATCCACCAACTGCGGCTGACCGGACCGCCGTTGCGGCTG
>NZ_JAGXJL010000164.1:0-1029 GCF_019091475.1 Streptomyces sp. GbtcB6
GCTGCGGCAAGACGACCACGGCGACCTCGCTGCTGGGCATGCTGCCGGCGGGCGGCGAGACCACCGCGGGCAGCATCCGCTTCGAGGGCGAGGACCTGGCGCGAGCCGACGCCGCGTCGCTGCGCAGGGTGCGCGGGCGCCGTATCGGCTGGATCTCCCAGGACCCCGTCTCCGGCCTGGACCCGTCCTTCACCGCCGGCGCCCAGGTCGCGGAGGTGGTTCGCCTGCACACCGGCTGCACCCGCAAGGAGGCACGGCAGCGTGCACTGGAACTCTTCGAGAAGGTACGGCTCCCCGACCCGGCCCGGGTGGCGAAGAGCTACCCGCACCAGTTGGCCGGCGGCATGGCCCAACGGGTGGGTATCGCAGCCGCGTTGGCCGGGAACCCCGCGCTGGTGGACGCCGACGAGCCGACAACCGCTCTGGACGTGACCGTGCAGGCCGAAATCCTTGACCTGCTGAGGGAGTTGCGGAGCGGCGGCACAGCCGTCGTACTCATCACCCACGACTGGGGAGTGCTGGCCGACCTGTGCGACCGGGCCGTGGTGATGTACGCCGGGGAGGTCGTCGAGGAGGCCGAGGTGACCGCGATGGTCACGACTCCGGCCCACCCCTATACGGCGGCGCTGCTCAGGTCGGACCCCCATCACGCCGTACCGGGCGAGCCGTTGCCCGCCGTGGAGGGCGCCGTACCGCCGCCGTCGCAGTGGCCCGTGGGGTGCCACTTCCAGAACCGCTGCCCGCGCGTGACCGACGCGTGCCGGGAGAAACCCGTCGTCATCTCGTACCTGACGACGCTGGAGCGCTCGACGCGGTGCATCCGGCCGGCCGAGCTGATCGGAGAAGCCGCGCATGACTGAACACACCGACGGGACCGCCTTGTTGACGGAAACCCCGCTCCTTCGGGTGCGCGACCTGAGCGTCACCTACCGTCGGCCGGGCCGTCGCGGCGGCGACGTACGCGCGGTCCAGGGCGTCGATTTGACGGTCCGGCGCGGCGAGACCGTGGGCCTGGTCGGCGAGTCCGGC
>NZ_JAGXJL010000165.1:0-987 GCF_019091475.1 Streptomyces sp. GbtcB6
GCGGGACGTTCCAACGAGCCTGACGCAACGTCACGATCGTTAACTGCCGTCCTCAAGATTCCCGACAGAGTCACTCAGCAGCACGCCCACGGCCTGCGAGACCACCGCCCTCGATGCGGACACGCGGGTACGACCCGATACGCTTCTTCACCTGGAGAGTGCTTCTTCCCCTGCAGCCGACAGAACCCTAGACAAGTCCCATCGTTGCAGTTCAGGAGCACTCTCCGTATATTTGATCAAGCCTCGGACACCCCGCCTCGTGAAAGCGCGAAGCTAATTGCGGCAAATCTTGCCCTCGAAGCGGACGACGCCGGCAGCTTGCTGGTCTATCCCGTCTTCGGCTTCCGGCGTGCTGAGCCAGCCGCGACTCCGAAAGGTACCGCCGTAACCCGCGAACCTCCCCGTGGCCTCCACCACGGTGTACTCCACCTCCAAGATGCTGACTCCGTCCTTCGTGGACGTCTGCAGGACGGCCTGGTCTTGCGTGCGCAGCCTGGAGCCGGTCTTGTCGAGAAAGACGTGGCACATCGTGTACTCGAACCTGCCATTGCCGACGCTGTTCAGGTCGCTGGTGGTCTCTCCGTAGGCTGCACCGTCGATCGTGCCTGTCATGGCGCCGATGCCAGACTTTTCGGTCAGGGTGAAGAGGTTGGCCGTGCCGCCCATGCTGATGCAGTCAGGGGTTTCGGTGTGACGCTGGATCGCCATGTGGTTTTTCCTTTCCGGGTGCAAAGTGCGTCAATCGCCCGTCCATGGTCAGCGCCAACCCAGTCAACGAACAAATGACGTTGCCGTATCCGCAAAACGGACTGCAGCGATAGCCCGAGGCGGGAGGTCGACGGGCGGCCACCACTGGCGCAGCCGGGACGCTGCCTCTGCCCCCTACACAGGACGTGTCCCTGATCAGCATTGGCGGACGTGGAGGTGTGTGCCGCTGGGGGAGAAGAGGGCCAGGACTTCGGCTGCCGCGTCGTGGTGGGCGCTGGT
>NZ_JAGXJL010000166.1:0-946 GCF_019091475.1 Streptomyces sp. GbtcB6
AGCCGCTGCTCACCGCCTGCCGGGAACACGACGGCGTCGAACTCCTCGCCGATACCGCGGTGCACAGTTACGAGCAGAACGCGGACGGCGTCACCGTGCGCACCGCCGACGGACCGACGTTCCGCGGCGCGGGGCTGATCGGCGCGGACGGCATCCGGTCCACGGTGCGCGCGGCGATGCTGGCGGACGGCGAACCGAGGGTGTCGGGGCACACGATCTACCGCTCGGTGATCCCGATCGAGAGGGTTCCGGAGGAACTGCGCTGGAACACGGTCACACTGTGGGCCGGGCCCAGGTGGCACTTCGAGCACTACATCATCGGCGGCGGCCAGTACCTCAACCTCGCGGCCACCCGCGGCCGCGGGGCGCCCGGGCCGGTGGCCGGGCGGGAGGCCGCACGGGCCCATGTGCTCGCCCAGTTCCCCGGCATCGGCGCCACGGCCCGCCGCCTGCTCGAACTCGGCGAGGGGTGGCGCGAGTGGGTGCTGTGCGACCGTGACCCGGCCAGGTCCTGGACCGACGGGCGCGTCGTCCTGGTCGGTGACGCCGCCCACCCCATGCTGCAGTACGCGGCTCAGGGCGCCTGCCAGGCGCTGGAGGACGCCGTGGTCCTCGGTGACCTGCTGGACAACACTGGCGCGGACGACGTCGTGCAGCGCCTGGAGAAGTTCGACGCGGTACGCCGCGATCGCGCGGGCCGTGCCCAGCTGATCGCCCGGCGCATGGGCAGCGAGCTGTACCACCCGGCGGGAGCGGCCGCCGAGGCACGCAATGCGATGCTCTCCGCGCTGACGCAGACGGAGATGTACGACAAGGTGTCCTGGCTGCACGGTGACCGTGAGTTCACCGACAGCGGTGCCGGGGGCACGCGTTGAGCAGGCTGCGTTGGCTGACCGCGGGGGAGTCCCATGGTCCCGCACTTGTCGCGACGCTGGAGGGCCTTCCC
>NZ_JAGXJL010000167.1:0-943 GCF_019091475.1 Streptomyces sp. GbtcB6
GAAGCTGCATGGCGCCGAATCCCATCCTGCGGATGGGGAGTTCACCGGCGAGGACGAACTCCCCCGCCGCGGCTGCGGGCGCGGGGCCCGTGATCGTGTCACCGGAAGGCATGACCTGCTCCTCGTACTCGAGATGGTGCGGCTGTGGTCGGGGGTGCCGCTCAGCCGCGTATGACGGTCTTGCTCCGCATCAGGAACTCGCCGAGGTATCCGTCGTGCGGCACGCGACGGTCCATCCAGTGGGTGGGGTGATCACCGACGTACACGTTGCCGATGCTCGGGTCGGCCACCAGTGCCTCGATCAACTCGACGTCCTCGTCCGGGACTTCGTCTCCGGTGAGCAGGCCGAGAACAAGCGAGTCGCCCAGTGCCCGGGTCCCGTCGGCGCGGCTCCAGGGCGCCACCCACACGCAGGGGAAGGGCAGTTCCGCGGTGTGCCAGCCGCCCTGGAGGTGTGGGACTTCGAAGACGGCCGGGCGCAACACCGCACCGTTTCCCGCCAGTTCGTCCACGATGCCCTCGCCGCCCAGGTGCGCGGTGGTCCCCTTGGCCCGTTCCAGCAGATGCCGTTCCAGGGCCCGCGCCCGCGCCAGCGGCTGCACGGGCAGCGCGGCCTTCGCGTCCTCGGCCGGCAGGCTGGGCAGCGCGGCAAGACGCTCGGCCAGCGCACGGGCCACCGGTGCCGGGTCGCCCTCGACAAGGACCGCGGTCGCGTTGACGCACTTCATGCCACCGTGGTGGGCGATGGAGTCCACCATCGTGTCCAGGTGCGCGCGCCAGTCCGACCCCGCCGTGACGAGGATCTTCGCGCGGCCGGGCCCCTGTACCAGGACCCTCGGGTCCCCGGCGTATTTGCGTACGACGTCGTCGCCGCCGTACACGAGCGAGAGATCGGCGCCGGTGAGCACCTCGTCGGCCACCGCGTGGTCGGTGGGCAGCAGCA
>NZ_JAGXJL010000168.1:0-929 GCF_019091475.1 Streptomyces sp. GbtcB6
CGCCGGACGGTGTTGAGGCGGGTGATGAGGGGGGCGATGCCGTCGGTGTCGGCGCGTGTCCAGTCGCGGGGTTTGAGTTGGTACTTCTCGGAGTCGAGGTACTCCTCGCTGCCTTCCTTGAGGGGGGTGTTCTCGCAGAGTTCGTAGCCGCTGTAGATGCCCCAGGTGGGGGAGAGGGTGGCGGCGAGCACGGCACGGGCCTCGAAGGCGGGGCGGTGGCCGTGCTGGAGGTAGGCGTGCAGGATGTCCGGGGTGTTGGCGAAGAAGTTCGGCCGCATCCACGCGGCGGACTCGCCGGACAGCTCGGTGAGGTACTCGGTGAGTTCCTGCTTGGTGTTGCGCCAGGTGAAGTAGGTGTAGGACTGCTGGAAGCCGGTCTGGGCCAGGGTGCGCATCATCGCGGGCCGGGTGAAGGCCTCGGCGAGGAAGATCACGTCGGGGTCGGCCGCGTTGATCTCGGCGATCACCCGCTCCCAGAACACCACCGGTTTGGTGTGGGGGTTGTCGACGCGGAAGATCCGCACCCCGCAGTCCATCCAGTGCCGCAGCACCCGCACCGTCTCGGCGATCAGCCCAGGCATGTCCGTGTCGAAGGCGATCGGGTAGATGTCCTGGTACTTCTTGGGCGGGTTCTCGGCGTAGGCGATGGTGCCGTCGGGGCGGTGGTGGAACCACTCGGGGTGTTTCTCCACCCAGGGGTGGTCCGGTGAGCACTGCAGCGCGAAGTCGAGGGCGATCTCCAGGCCGTGGCGGCCGGCCTCGGCCACGAACCACCGGAAGTCCTCCAGGGTCCCCAGGTCCGGATGCACCGCGTCGTGGCCGCCCTCGGGCGACCCGATCGCCCACGGCACCCCGACGTCCTCCGGGCCCGGGTTGAGGGTGTTGTTGCGGCCCTTGCGGAAGGTGGTGCCGATGGGATGGATCGGGGG
>NZ_JAGXJL010000169.1:0-900 GCF_019091475.1 Streptomyces sp. GbtcB6
AGCGCGACACGAACCACTGCCGCCTCTGCTCGGCGATCTGCGGCCCGGTGCCCACGTACCGCGGCCCCTGGAGGAGGGTGGCCCGGTGGTTCGCCAGCATGCGCAGGGTCAGTTCGCGGTCGCCGAGCTGCCGCCGTATGCCCTGCACCAGCCCGCGGATACCGGACACCGAGTCGATGAGTTCGTCGGTGACGACGTCGTCGAGCGAGTGGCCGGCGAAGTCGTGGTTGGTGACCTCGGACAGCAGGGTCAAGGACGCCATGGGATGCACGAGTTCGTCGAGGAAGAGCGCCTCCTTCTCGCGGGCGATCGCCTCCGTCTCACCGGCGATCGTGTAGACCATGGGCAGCAGCCGTACGGTGTCCGCGTCCCGTCCGGCCTCGGTGATCAGGTCTTTCTGCTCCTGGTAGTGCTCGCGTGCGATCTCCTGGCTCGGATCGGAGGTGAAGATCAGGTCGGCCCACCTGGCCGCGAACAGCCGGCCCCGGCCCGACTGCCCGGCCTGGATGATCACCGGCCGTCCCTGCGGGGTACGCGGCACGGTCAGGGGCCCGCGCACGGTGAAGTACTCACCCTGGTGGGCGACTTCGTGGACCTTCTCCGGGTCGGCGAAGATCCCGGCCGTACGGTCGGCGACGATGGCGTCGTCCTCCCACGAGGCCCAGAGTTTCGAGACGACCTCGACGAACTCCTCGGCCCGGTCGTAACGCTTGTCGTGTTCGATGTGCTCGTCCAGGCCGAAGTTCTGCGCTTCGGCGTCGTTCACCGAGGTCACGACGTAGAAGCTGTCCAGCGAGAGCGAGGTACCGGCGGCGGAGCCGGGACTCCAGCTGGTGCCGGAGGTGTTGGTGCGCGTGGACGGCACGAACACCTGGTAGTTGCCGGAGCCGTCGACGTACA